>DASZML010000159.1:0-8742 GCA_035551875.1 Rhizomicrobium sp. | reverse complement strand
GAAGTCGGATATGGCGCGGCACTGTTGGCGACTGTTAAAACCTTCCCACGCCTGTTGCGAGCGTTCGTGGAAAGCAAACGTCAGAAGAACAAATGGCCATGGATACCGCCGAAAGATTTTGAACAGCGTACTCTTGCCGAGTTGCGGTTCGAATATGGCATTCGCGTCGTGTGACATGGCATTGCTCATAAGATTGCTGCTGCAACTCATCGTGTGGACAGCACTGATGGGTGCACTACTCTTCGGCACCGCTGGCGATTGGCATTGGCCGCAGGCTTGGGCGTTTATCGCCATTTTCGTCTTCGGTGGCATCGGCTTTGGATTGTGGTTGGGAAGTCATGATCCCGGATTGCTTGCGCAAAGATTGGGATCGCTATCGCAACGCGGCCAGCCGTTGTGGGACCGCGCCTTCCTCATCTGCGCAGTCATCGTGTGGCCTTCATGGTTCGTTGTTATGGCCTTCGATTCCGGGCGCAAACATTGGTCCGGCATGCCGGTGTGGTTGAATGTCATCGGCGGTATTCTCACGATCGGCGGATTTCTGGCCGTGTTACGCGTGTTCCGCCAGAACTCCTTCGCCGCGCCGGTGATCCGCGTGCAAGATGAACGCGAGCAGCGCGTGATCGATACTGGGCCTTACGCGATAGTGCGGCATCCCATGTACGCCGGTGCTTTGAGCTACATCTTCGGCATTCCGTTGCTTCTGGGATCGTGGGTTGGGCTCGCTATGACTGCGATGTTCATCGCGGGCATCGGCTGGCGTGCGCAAAAAGAAGAACAACTTTTGATGCGTGATCTGTCAGGCTACGCGGCGTACATGAATCGCGTGCGCTGGCGTTTCATTCCTTATGTGTGGTGAAATTCGCGCACGCCGTTTTCGGTTATGATCGCGTCGAGAACATGATCGTGGTCTTCGCGTGGCAGTTCGGCGACTTCCTGTCCAGCATACGCGACACCGATCGCGCGCACGGTGGAATTGGCCCGCAGGAAATCGAGCGTGCGATCGTAGAAGCCGCCGCCATATCCGAGCCGATGTCCGCGCATATCAAATGCGAGCAGCGGCACGAGCAAAATATGCGGATAAGCGAGCGGCGCGTCTTTGGACGGCTCCAAAATGCCGAACGCGCTTTTGTGTAATTGCTCCGCCGGCTTCCAACGATGAAAGGCAAGCGGCTCGTCTTTCGTGACAACGCGTGGAAATGCAATTGTGCATTTCTTTGCGACGAGTTTCTTCAGAAGTATGTGCGGATCAGCTTCATCCTTCGTTGCCACATACGCGCCGAGGACGCTGCCATCGCGAATGTTTAGAGCATCGACATGTTCGCCAAGCTTGCGCGCGAAATCGGGATCGGCACGCGTCAGCTCTGCGCGCCGCGCGCGGGCTTCAGTACGAAGGTCGTGTTTGGAAGACATGGATGGCCGGATCGCGCTTCTGTCGCCATGCGACCTTCGCTGTCCGGCCATGACGGTATTCTAAAGTGGACAGGACCGCCAAACACCGTTGGAAATTGGATCCTCATGGGCCTGCAGTGCAGGTGGGCGCCGTATATCCGGAACCACGGCTCCGGTCAGGGACAGCTCCCTATGAGAACATTAAGGCCCCTGGGCATCGCGTTCCTGACGCATGAGGCAGTACCTGTCCGTCTCTAATGTAGGGCTTCCTCACGAAAATCGCTAGTCGAGTCCAGAAAAGCAGCCGTGGCCCGGTCGTCTGCAAGCCGTCGCACCGGAACACCCGGACTCCAGCGCATTCTCAACCTCTCGATCTTCGGTGCATTCACGCGATTGAATTGCCATATGAATGTGAGCACTTTGGCCAGATCGCTGGCGCGATGCGCCTCGTTCGGTTGGAACACACGGGTAATGGCGCGCCACGCGCAAACAGCGCGCGAGCGATCAAGCCAGATCACAAGCGTTGCGCGCGGCAGCCGGATGTCAAACGTCGCTTCCGCGAAGTTCCCATCGCTGATCCACTCCTTGGCCGCATGCGCTTCCTGCATTAGTGCGCGAAAATTTGGAATGTCGGCTTTGGTCCAATCCGGCTGCCAAATCGCGTCGAGGCAGATGAGAGGAATGTTCAGCTGTTGACTGAGTTGGTTGGCGAATGTGGATTTTCCGCTCCCGGCACAGCCGAGAACAACGATGCGATTCAAGCTTTCAGGCTCGGCCAAGCCGCGCGGCAATGTCTTCGATGCGAAGCGCGGCTTTTTCCAGCGCGGCGAAGGCGATTTGTTCGGATTTGTCCAGACGATCACTCACTTCCGCATGGGCCGATTTCGCGGCGCCGGCTTCCTGTGCGTGCGAATTGACGCGACTGCTCGCTTCGAAATATTCGTCAGTGATCAGAAGCGCGGCCATCAGCATCAGACGAATGTCGCCAACCTGGCCCACGCTTTCCAGCAACTCGCGCACTTTCGCGTCCACATGCGCGGCAAGCTCGCGCAAATGATCTTCCTCACCATCGTCGCAAGCGATGGTATAGGCGCGGGCATTCACCATGACATTGACGAGCGGCATTTCTATCTCCCCAACGCTTGGCGGATTTCCGCAATGGCTCCGTCGAGCCGCCCTTCAACTTCTTCGGTGATGCCCAAGAGGCTGCGGCTGTCTTCTTCGAGGGTTGCCACGCGCGCGTATAAATCTTCGCGTTCTGTGTTCAACGACGTGATCGTCGCCGCGTCAGTTTTGGCACGCGAACGCGCCTCAACCAGCGGTCCGGCCGCCGTTTCCAGTTTACTAAGCGCTGCATCGAGCCGCGCCGCCATCTCATCGAGCCGTGTCACACACGCTCCTTCAGCGGGAATCGTCGAAAGACCATAGGCCGCAGCGACAGAACCATCAACGAAACCGGGCTTAATACGTTGTCCACAGATCAGGCTTTCCACATCTTGACGGGCCTTGCCGCCAGTTTGTAAGGCCAAGCCCTATTGCCGGAGGTTCCCACACGCATGAGTAGCAACGCCGCAAATGCCGCTGTGGATCAATCCGAAATCCGCCGGCTTGCCAACGCGATACGGGGATTGACGCTGGACGCCGTCCAAGCCGCCAAATCCGGCCATCCTGGCCTGCCATTGGGCATGGCCGATGTGGCGACAGTCCTCTTCAAGAATTTTCTGAAATTCGATCCAGCGAATCCCGATTGGCCGGATCGCGACCGCTTCGTGCTGTCCGCCGGTCATGGCTCGATGATGCTGTATTCTCTTCTTTATCTGACCGGTTATCCGGGCATGACGCTCCAGGACATCAAGACCTTTCGCCAGTTGGGTTCACCGTGCGCCGGCCATCCGGAACACGGACACGCGCCGGGCATCGAAACGACAACTGGTCCGTTGGGACAGGGCATCGGCAATGCCGTGGGCATGGCGATCGCGGAGCGGCATCTCAACGCGCGCTTCGGCGACGATCTCGTCAATCACAAGACCTATGTGATCGCGAGCGACGGTGATCTGATGGAAGGCATCAGCCACGAAGCCATCGGGCTTGCCGGGCATCTCAAACTCAAAAATCTCATTCTCCTCTACGACGACAACAACATCACCATCGATGGCGCGAAATCGCTCTCCGACACAAGCGATGCGAACATGCGTTTCGCCGCGGCCGGCTGGCGCGTGGACAATTGCGATGGTCACGATGCCAAACAGGTCGCGCGCGCTCTAAGCGAAGCGCAGAACTCCGACAAGCCGGTAATGATCAACTGCCGCACGATCATCGGCTTCGGCATGCCGACCAAAGCCGGCACGCAAAAGGCGCACAGCGACGCGCCGGGCGTGGAAGAAGTGGCTGGCGCGAAGAAGTCGCTTGGCCTCCCCGCGGGCGATTTCACGCTCGAAGACGGCGTGCTCGATGCGTGGCGCAAGATTGGCAAGCAATGCGTCGGTTCCTTCGCCGATTGGACGAAGCGCAAGAGCCTTTCATCGAAAACAAAAGATTTCGATGTCGCGATGTCTGGCGACATCCCGCACCCGCTGCACGATGCTTTGAATGACTACAAGAAAAAGGCTATCGCGGAAAAGCCGAGCATCGCCACGCGCAAAGCGAGCGAAGGCGTATTGGATATCGTCAATCCGATCGTGCCCGCGACGATCGGCGGTTCCGCCGACCTGACTCCGTCAAACAACACCAAGACCAAAGACATCTCCGATTTCGAACCCGGCACATATGGTGGCCGTTACATGCGCTACGGAATCCGTGAGCATGGCATGGTCGCCGCGATGAACGGCATGGCGCTGCATGGCGGCGTCATTCCATATGGCGGCACATTTCTCGTCTTCTCCGATTACTGCCGTCCCTCCATCCGGCTTGCCGCACTCATGGGCATTCGCGTGATCTTTGTCTTCACGCACGATTCCATCGGCGTTGGCGAAGATGGGCCGACGCATCAGCCGGTCGAACATGTGGCGGCGCTCCGGGCCATTCCGAACCTGCTCGTTTTTCGACCGTGCGATCCGATCGAGACGGCGGAAGCGTGGGAGATCGCGCTCAACAAGAAAGACGGCCCGACACTGCTCGCGCTCACCCGGCAAAATGTCGCCACATCGCGCGCGTCGTTCACCGACAAGAATCCGTCCGCGCATGGCGCTTACGAAATCGCGGGCAGCGACGGCGCCGCGCAGGTCACGTTCTTCGCCACCGGGTCGGAAGTGGAGCTTGCAATGCAGGCCCGCGAAATGCTCAAGGCTGACGGAATTGCCGCGCGTGTCGTGTCCATGCCGTGTTGGGCACTCTTCGAGAAACAGGACGCAACATATCGTGACGCCGTGATCGGCAAGTCTTCGGTAAACGTCGCCATCGAAGCGGGCGTTCGCGAAGGCTGGGATCGTTATATCGGTCCTGACGGCATCTTCATCGGCATGAAGTCGTTCGGCGCGAGCGCTCCATACAAAGACGTGTACAAACATTTCGGTATCACGGCCGAAGCTGCGGCAGACGCCGCAAAAAAAGCATTGAAGGGAGAATAATTATGGCACTTCGCGTCGCGATCAATGGGTTCGGCCGCATCGGGCGGCTTGTCCTGCGCGCCATCGTGGAATCCAAGCGCGACGATATTGTCGTTGTCGGCGTGAACGATCTGGGACCCGTCGAAACCAACGCCCATCTGCTGCGCTATGACAGCGTACATGGCCGCTTTCCCGGCGAAGTTAAGGTCGAAGGCGAGAACATGATCGTCGACGGCCATAAGATTAAAGTGACCGCCGTCAAGGATCCGGCCGATCTGCCCCACAAGGAACTGAACGTCGATATCGCGCTGGAATGTACCGGCATTTTCACGACCAAGGACAAGGCGTCGGCGCATCTGAAAGCCGGAGCCAAGCGTGTGCTGGTCTCGGCACCAGCGGACGGCGTCGACAAGACGATCGTCTACGGCGTCAATCACCACGACCTGACCAAGGATGACATCATCGTCTCAAACGCCTCCTGCACCACGAATTGTTTGGTGCCGATGGCGAAAGTGCTTCACGACGCCTTCGGTATAGAGAAGGGCCACATGACGACGGTTCACTCTTATACCAATGACCAGCCATCGTTGGATCAAATGCACAAGGATCTGTATCGCGCGCGCGCTGCCGGTCTCAACATGATCCCGACCTCCACCGGGGCCGCGAAGGCCGTGGGCCTCGTGATGCCGGAATTGAAGGGCAAGCTTGATGGCGTTTCTGTGCGCGTGCCGACGCCGAACGTATCGCTGGTCGATCTGAAGATCGTGACTACGAAGCGGACAAGCGTCGAGGAAGTAAATGAAGCCATGAAGAAGGCCGCATCAGGCCCAATGAAACACATCCTCGCTATCGTTTACGACAAGCTCGTCAGCCACGATTTCAACCACGATCCGCATTCTTGCTCGTTCATGCTGGATCAGACGAAAGTGCTCGACGGCAATCTCGTGGCTGTGATGGGCTGGTACGACAATGAATGGGGTTTTTCCAACCGCATGGCGGATACCGCAGTTGCGATGGGCAAGCTCATTTAGATCATGCCCGCGTTCAAAACGCTCGATGACTTGAAAGTCAAAGGCAAGCGCGTACTGGTGCGCGCCGATCTGAACGTGCCGATGAAGGATGGCCATGTCACCGATGCATCCCGCATCGAGCGTCAGGCGCCGACGATCAAGGAGCTTTCCAACAAAGGCGCACGCGTGATCGTGCTGTCGCATTTCGACCGCCCGAAGGGAAAGGTCGTGCCGAGCATGTCGCTCAAGCCGATCGCGCCTGTCTTGTCCAAAGAACTGGGCAAGCCCGTCGCCTTCGCGGAAGATTGTGTTGGTCCGAAAGCGAAAGAAGCCGTCGACAAATTGAAGGACGGCGACGTCGTCCTTCTGGAGAACACGCGCTTTCACAAAGGCGAAGAAGCCAACGATCAGGATTTCGCCAAACAAGTCGCCAGCCTCGGCGACATCTTCGTCAACGATGCGTTCAGCGCCGCGCACCGCGCGCATGCGACGACCACGGCTCTCGCCTATCTCCTGCCATCCGCTGCCGGACGCTCAATGCAAGCCGAACTGGAGCATCTCGACAAGGCTCTGGGAAATCCTGATCGTCCGGTAATGGCGGTCGTCGGTGGCGCGAAGGTATCGACCAAGATAGAGCTGCTCGAAAATCTCGTGAGCAAAGTCGATATGCTCGTCATCGGCGGCGCGATGGCGAACACATTCTTCGCTGCCGAAGGCCGGCAGATCGGCAAATCGCTGGCCGAGCGCGATCAGATCGACACCGCACTTCGCATCGTTCACAAGGCGACGGAAACCGGCTGTATTCTTCTACTGCCGACCGATGTTGTTGCCGCGAAGGAGTTCAAGGCGAACGCCGAGCACCGCACGGTTGAGATCGGCCATGTGCATGCCGACGAAATGATCCTCGACGTCGGTCCGGCATCGATCAAGGAGGTCGAGAACCGCCTGAAAGTCACCAAGACCGTCGTCTGGAACGGCCCCTTCGGCGCGTTCGAAACTCTACCCTTCGACAAGGCCACCGTAGCCGCAGCCAAAGCTGTGGCACGAGAAACCAAGGCCGGGAATCTCGTCTCGGTCGCAGGCGGTGGCGATACCGTCGCGGCCCTCAACCACGCCGGGGTTTCCGCCGATTTTACCTATATCTCAACTGCTGGCGGCGCGTTCCTCGAATGGCTTGAAGGAAAGACCTTGCCGGGGGTAGAAGCCCTCGCGCACAGCAAGGAATAAGAAAATGAACGTCGGAGAATTGAACGCCATCGCAAAGAAAATGGTGGCGAAGGGCAAGGGCTTACTTGCCGCCGACGAATCCACTGGCACCATCAAGAAGCGTTTCGATGCCATCGGCGTGCAGAACACCGAAGAAAACCGGCGCGACTACCGCGAGTTGATGTTCCGCACCGACGAAGCGATGAAGAAATATATCGGCGGTGTCATCCTGTTTGACGAAACGATCCGCCAGAAAGCCAAGGACGGCACGCCGCTCGTGAAGATCATTGAGCAGGCCGGCGCGGTTCCGGGGATCAAGGTCGATGCGGGCGCCAAGCCGCTTGCGCTCGATCCGGGCCAGACAGTGACGGAAGGCTTGGACGGATTGCGCGAGCGTTTCGTCGAGTATCACAAGCTTGGCGCGCGCTTTGCGAAATGGCGCGCGACATACGATCCGACAAAGCCGTCCTACAACAGCATCAGCGCGAACGCGCAGGCGTTGGCGCGCTACGCAGCGCTCGCGCAAGAGAATGGCATCGTTCCTATCGTCGAGCCAGAAGTTCTGATGGATTACGACAACGATGTCGAAACCTGCGAAGCCGTGACGGAGTGGGTGCTGAAGGAGACGTTCCAGCACCTCTACTACGCGAAGGTCGCGCTCGAAGGCATGATCCTGAAACCGAACATGGTGATCAGCGGCAAGAAATGCGCGAAGCAGGCGGACGTGGAAGATGTCGCGCAACGCACCGTGAAAATATTGAAACGCTGCGTTCCGGGCGCGGTGCCCGGCATAGCATTCCTCTCCGGCGGCCAGTCAGACGAGGATGCGACCGCGCATTTGAACGCAATGAACGCCGCACATCCCGATCTGCCATGGGCGCTCACCTTCTCCTACGGCCGTGCGCTTCAACATGCGCCTCAAAAGGCGTGGAGCGGCAAGAATGAGAACGTCTCCGCCGCACAATCTGCGTTTACCCATCGCGCGAAGATGAATGGCCTCGCTGCAACGGGCGGCTGGAAGAAAGACATGGAGAAGGTGGCCTGAGCAACTGCCGCCTTTATCTCATCACGCCGCCGAAATTCGAGCCGCGCGCGTTTGCGGACGAGTTGAAGCGCGCGCTCGATGGCGGCGATGTCGCGAGCCTTCAACTTCGCATGAAGGATGTGAGCGACGGCGACATCATGCGCGCCGCCGAGGTGCTGATGCCAATTGCTCAACGGCGCGACGTCGCATTCATCGTCAACGACCGGCCCGACATTGCGCATCTGGTTCGCGCCGATGGCGTGCATGTCGGTCAAGAGGATGCGTCGTATACCGAAGCGCGCGAAATCGTCGGCAACAACGCGATTGTTGGCGTGACATGTCACGACAGTCGCGAGCTCGCGTTTCAAGCGGGCGAAGCGGGTGCGGATTATGTCGCGTTCGGCGCATTCTTTCCGACGCAGACGAAAGAAGCCAAAACGCATGCCGATATCGAATTGCTGCAAACGTGGGCCGAGACGATGACGGTGCCTGTCGTGGCCATTGGCGGAATCACCATCGGCAACGCGAAAACGCTGGTCGATGCGGGCGCGGATTTCATCGCCGT
>DASZML010000158.1:0-8996 GCA_035551875.1 Rhizomicrobium sp. | reverse complement strand
AATTATAGTGCGCGAAGTGAAGGGCCACAGCCGCGCGATGGTTTTCGGCCTTCTTTGAAAAGGCGTTCGTTAAGCGCGTGAACCGGCGCATCCCCATCCGCATGGTGAGGTTCTGCCTTTCCACAAGGCTCGTGGAAATGTACTTTTGATCGGGATTACCCGCCACAACGTGGCGCTCGGCTCTGACGACCTTTGGCGGACTATAACGTCCGGGTCCGATAGGCTGGGCTTCGTAGAATTTAACCGATTGCCCGAAATCAACATCGTGGCCGAACGCCACTTCAACGGCGTCATATAACTGCGCAGCGCGTCCGCCGAAATCTGGACGCGATTGGTGAGGCGCTGCGCAAGATCGTTCATAAAGACCGTCGCGTGGGCCTTCGTGCGCTTTCCGATGTGGAACGCGGGGACCAGCTTCGTATCGGCGTCTAGCGCCACGAACGTCCACATATCGCCAACCTGCGAGCGGTCATCTGTAGGCTTTAGAAAACGCTGCTTCTTGCCGACATAGGACCAAATCTCATCGACCTGAATGCGCTTGCTTGTTAGTCCGCGCATCTTCTCGCTCAAGATACGCTCGCAACCTTGGCCGACTTCGACCCCAAGGCGCATCACCGGCGCGATTGGGTCGGCACCAAATCTCCCGGGGAACATCTGTTTGTCGCGAGTTTGATTCCAATCAATCTCTGCAATCCTCCACCCAACCGCACTGGCGCTATGCGCACTTTTTCCCTTCGGGAAGAGAAAGTATAGTTGCGAAAACACATCAGCGAAACACGGCGACACGATAGGTATTCCCTGAACTGTATCGCGACTCTATCGACGAATAGGTATCCCGTCGCTGTATTCCCACTGTATCCTTAGGGTAGGCTCTATCCATTGATCGAAAAGTTTTGAGACCGAAACGGATTTGAACGAAGAGGAGGATACTTTGAAATACATGCTTACATGGACGGAGCGTTCGCAGGGTTCGGCGATGGGTTATGAGAATGCGCAGAAGCGCATTCTGGAAGTCTTCACGCAATGGAAGGCACCCGGCAATTTCAAGATCGAGATGTTCGTCATCCGCGTCGGCGACTGGGGCGGATATATGTTGGTGGAGTGCGACGACCCCACGGCGGTTCACAAATTCTGCTCGATGCTTCCCGCTTTTGTCTTCGAGGCGCGACCGGTCATTCCGATCGAAGATGCGGTGCGAGTCGAACTGGAAGCGATCGATTTCCGCGACGGGCTGAAACAGAAGTAACTTCCTCTTCCGGAAATTACCGCGCGAACTCCTCCAACATCCGCGCCACATCCATGTTGCCGCGTGAGCGCGCAGTATCGAGTGGTGTGCGGCTGAAGTCGTCGATGACGTCGCGGCGCGCGTCTTTGTCGAGAAGCATCTGCACGATCCCGGCGTCGCCGATACGCGCCGCCAGGTGCAGCGGCGTCTCGTTCTTCTCCAGCCGTGCATTCGCATCGGCGCCGGCATCTAGCAGAATGGCAACGAACCCGGCGTTCTCCCAATGGATCGCGGTTTCGAGCGGCGTGGCGCCGAATTCGCCACGCTGATTGGGATCGGTCACCGGCGCTCCCATAAACGGCGCGGCCTTTCCGATCTCATCGAGCACGCCGCGCAACCGATCGCGCCGCAGCTTGAGGATGCGGTCTTCGAAAACGTGAACCACTTCCATCATGACGACCGCGAGTGCCACCGCGCACGCGCCTGCCGCGAAAAATCCGCCGCGCCACGACCAGCCACGGCCGAAATGCAACCAGAGCGTCGAGGCGAACAGCAGGAACGCGATGCAGCCATAGACCGCGACCACGATCGCGATCCGGCGGCGATGCGCCTGGCGAAGAACCTCCGCCGACGCGAAGCCCGTGCCCGCTTCCATGCTCTCCCCTGCCGACAACCCGGCGGTCAGTTTAGAGCGTTGCGGGTTGCAAAAAAGCGGAAAGAACGATATCCGCGCGCGCCGCGCCTCGGGGTTTTATCTCACAGGGGCGTCACCGCGCGGGTTTCCTCGAACCAGACAAACGCATCGAACTGCTCCGGTAATACCGCGCGGAAATAGTGGCTTTGTAGCTCCGTCTCCGGCCGATAGATCACACCGATGGCCCGCTCTAGTCGGGGGCTGCTCAATGCTTCGCGCAATTCCGGGCGCGCGATGCGCCAGTCGGTGAGCGAGCGCGGCTCGCCAGTGCGGCGGAAGAGATATTCGAACGAATCTTCGCGCGCCGCGCGCACAGTCTTGATCTCCATCGGATCGTCCCATTGCGTTGCGGCCGCTACTGTTCCGCGGTCCGTGCCAAAGCCAATGGCGATGCAATCATCGCCAAATGCGGTGCGGCACAACTCGCCGATATTGAATTCACCTTCCCAACCCATCGATGTCGCAGCCGCATTGCCGACGTGCGAATTGTGCGCCCACACGATGGCCTTCGCTTCCGGCCGGCGGCGCAACAATGCCTGAAGCGTGTCGAACATATGCCGGTCGCGCAAATTCCAGCTCTCGGTCGAGCCATGGTACATAATGCGGTAGTACTCCTCTGCCGCGCGCACGATGCGTGCATTCTGTTCCGCATCGAAAAACGCTTCGCCATCTTTCGCCACGTATGCGAGACGTTTGTTCAGCAATTCGCGCAACTGTTCTGTGACCGCATCTTCGCAGGTATCGGCGCCCATCAACGCGCGATGACCGTAACGCTGTGGTTCATCCTGCCACGGCGTGAGACAGCCATAACGCGCCCTGGCCGCCTTCGCGTCTTCCGGTGCTACTTTGTCCAGATACACCAGCACCGCCGCCATCGAGGCGCGCAGCGAGTAGACATCCAGCCCGCGAAATTCCGCGCGTCCCTGTTCTTGCATCGTTGCATTGTGCTGCCGGAGCCAATCGACGAAATTTTGCACTTCGCGGTTGCGCCACATCCAGCTAGGGAAACGCGAGAACGCACGTTCCTCGCTCGGCGCATGCGGTTTGTGACGCACATAGCGGTCGACCTGCGCGGCATCCGGCCAATCGGCTTCCACCGCCACGATATTGAAACCATGTCGTTCGATCAGCCGGCGCGAGATCGCGGCGCGGGCGCGATAGAATTCCGATGTCCCATGCGATGCCTCGCCCAGCAAAACCAGACGCGCATCGCGGAATCGTTCGAATGGATCGGCGAAGCGTTCGTCATCCGGCGATGGAAGTTTTTCCGCTGCTGCCTTGAGCGCCGCAACCAAGGATTCGCCCGAACGCTGCAATTCCCTGGTAGCCGCCATCGCGCGCCTCTTTCTTTGAAAATGTGCGCGCCGTGGACATTGTTCCCGCTAAAAGACTCTATAATGGGCTTTCCATGACCGATAGTTCCGCCACCATGGGCACGCCGTTGAAAGGCCCTGCGCGCATTGATGCGTATCTTAAGACGCTGCCCGATGCGCCAGGCGTCTATCGCATGCTCAACGACAAGGGCGAGGTACTCTATGTCGGCAAGGCGAAAAGCCTGAAGAAGCGCGTTTCGTCGTATGCGCGCGGCGCGGTGCATAGCGAGCGGCTTACGCGCATGATCGCCGACACAGCGGAGATGCTGTTCGTCACCACGGCCAGCGAGATCGAAGCGCTGCTTCTCGAATCCAATCTGATCAAGCGGCTGAAGCCGCGCTACAACGTTTCTTACCGCGACGATAAATCTTTTCCGAATATTCTGCTGCGCGAGGATCATCCGTTCCCGCAGCTTCTGAAACACCGCGGTGCAAAGTCTACCAAAGGCGTTTACTTCGGACCGTTCGCCAGCGCCGGCGCGGTGAACCGAACGCTCAATACGCTGCAACGCGCATTTTTGCTGCGCTCTTGCTCAGACTCTGTGTTCGAGTCTCGCACGCGGCCATGTCTCCTTTTCCAAATCAAGCGCTGCTCTGCGCCGTGCACACAGCGCATCGACGGCGCTGGGTATGCCGAACTCGTCCATGAAGCCGAGCAGTTTCTCGAGGGCAAAAGCCGCAGCGTGCAGGACGAACTGGCGCGCGCCATGAACACCGCATCCGACCAGATGGACTTTGAAGCCGCAGCACGATTGCGCGATCGCATCCGGGCAATGAGCCACATCCAGTCGACGCAAGGCATCAATCCCTCCACCTTCGCCGAAGCCGATGTGTTCGCCGCTTTTAACCAGGGCGGCGAGACTTGCATCCAGGTCTTCTTCTTCCGCGCAGGACAGAACTGGGGCAACCGGCCCTATTTCCCGCGCCATCCGCGCGAATTGCCGCTGAGCGAAGTCCTCGAATCCTTCGTCGCGCAATTCTACGACGAGCGGCCCGCGCCGCGCATGATCCTGCTCTCCGAGGACATCGCCAATCGCGAACTGATCGAAGAGGCGCTGTGCCTTCGCGCGCAGCACAAGGTCGAAATCAATGTCCCGCAACGCGGCGAGAAGCGCGAGATCATGGAGATGGCGCTCAACAACGCGCGCGAGCAGCTCGGCCGCCGCATGGCTGAAAACTCCGCACAACGCGAATTGCTTGCCGGTGTCTGCGAAACGTTCGGCATGGACGCGCCGCCGACGCGCATCGAGGTCTATGACAACTCCCACATCCAGGGCACGAACGCGCTCGGCGGGATGATCGTGGCCGGGCCGGATGGTTTCGAAAAAGGCGAATATCGAAAATACAACATCAAGTCGCAGGAACTCACGCCGGGCGACGATTACGGCATGATGCGCGAAGTTCTGACGCGCCGCTTCACCCGCCTCGTCAAGGAAAGCGGCGAAGATGAAGCCAAAGCCAAATGGCCCGACCTCGCGCTGATCGATGGCGGGCCGGGGCAACTCTCCGTCGCGCAAGCGGTGCTGGAAGACCTCGGTGTCGAGGACGTGCTGCTGGTCGGAATCTCCAAAGGCCCGGATCGCGACGCCGGTCGTGAACATTTTTACATGGCGGGCCGCGAACCGTTCCGTCTCGATCCCAAAAGTCCCGTCCTCTACTATCTGCAAAGGTTGCGCGACGAAGCGCACCGTTTCGCCATCGGCGGCCATCGCAAGAAGCGCAGCAAGGCGATCGGCGCCAATCCACTGGACGAAATCGGCGGCGTGGGCGCGAGCCGCAAACGCGCGCTGCTGCAGCACTTCGGCTCGGCCAAGGCGGTTTCCGCTGCGAGCATCGCCGATCTCGAATCGGTCGCCGGCGTTAGCAGCGCACTCGCCAAAAAGGTCTACGACTTCTTCCACCCAGGCGGTTGAGCCCATAGAGTAGCCGCATGTACCGCCTGCCGAACATCATCACCGTTGGCCGCATCCTTTTGGTGCCTGTTTTTGTCATCGCTTTCGCCCTGCCCGGAACGACATGGCGGCTGGTGGCGTTCGTCGTGTTCTGCATCGCCGGCTTGAGCGATGCGCTCGACGGGTTGGCTGCGCGCAAGTTCAACGCCGGATCCGATTTCGGCCGTATGCTCGATCCCATCGCGGACAAGGTTCTGGTCGCTGTGGCACTGATGATGCTCGTCGCCGAAGGCAGCGTGCGGGAATTCACCGAGTTCAACTGGGAACCCAGCCTCCGCACCCTTCTGCGGCTGGTTCCGGCCCTCATCATTCTCAGCCGAGAAATTTTGGTGTCGGGCTTACGCGAATTTCTTGCCGGGACGCGCGTGAAGATTCGCGTGACTGCCGTCGCCAAACTAAAAACGACCATCCAGATGATCGCCATCGGCGCGATGATCCTGGGACCGATCGCGGATGAGTACATTCCGGGCGCCACCTATTTCGCGTATGCGGCGCTCTGGGTTGCCGCGGGCCTCACTGTTTACACCGGCGCGGTCTATTTCACCGCGGGCCTTGCCCATCTTCATCCGCAGCGTCCGCCCGGAGCGAACGGGTGACCATCCTCTATTTCGCCTGGGTGCGGCAGAAAACTGGCCGCAGCGAAGAAGTTTTGACGCTTCCGGATAGCGTGCGCACCGTTTCCGATCTGGTTTCCTTTCTCACCAAACGCGGCGGCGGATTCGCCGATGCGTTCGCCGACCTGAAACGGCTTCGCGCGGCGGTGAACCAGGAGCATGTCGGCTTCGACAAGACGCTTTCGAACGATGACGAAGTCGCGTTTTTTCCACCGGTGACCGGGGGATGAATATCCGAATTTCGATTCAGACGAACGACTGCGATCTCGCGTCTGAAATAGCGGTGCTGAATGCCGATGGCGTTGGCGCCGTTGCCACTTTCTCGGGCCTGGTTCGCCCCGACGACAATCTCACCGCGCTGATCCTCGAACATTATCCGCAAATGACCGAACGCGAGATCGCGCGCATCGTGGACGAAGCACAATCGCGTTGGCCGCTGATCGCCGTCACGATCATCCATCGTATCGGACGGCTCACACCGGGCGAGAACATCGTGTTCGTCGGCGTTTCCGCGTCGCATCGCTCGGCAGCGTTCGCGGCATGTGAGTTCCTCATGGATTTTCTCAAAACCAAAGCGCCGTTCTGGAAACAGGAAGAGCGCGGCGGTGCCTCGACCTGGGTCGAAGCTAAGACTTCCGACGATCACGCGGCGGAGCGCTGGCACGAGAAATGACGCCAAGCTGGTTCTGGATCGCGTTCACGATCTTTGCCGCGGCCGGACAAACCGCGCGCAACACGATGCAACGCAAGCTCACCGCGGAGCTGGGCGCGGCCGGCGCGACGCACGTGCGCTTCCTGTTCGGCTTTCCGTTCGCGCTGATGTTTCTGGCGGGTCTGGTCGTCCTCGCGCATCAGGCGTTGCCGCATCCGTCCGCGATCTTCTGGTTCTCCGATTTCGCCGGCGCGATCACGCAAATCCTCGGCACCGCGTTGATGCTGCTTTTGATGGAAGAGCGATCGTTCGTCGTCGCGACGGCGTACATCAAGACGGAGCCCGTGTTCGTTGCCATCTTCGGGCTCGTCATCCTGGGCGATCTGTTGACGCCCGCGATGATGATCGCCATCGCGATCTGTGTCGTCGGCGTCATCGTTCTCTCCGTCGATCCGAAACGTGGCGTCGGCAGTCCGCGTGAAGCGATGCTGGGCATCGCGTCCGGCGCATTCTTCGGCATGTCGGCCATCGGCTTTCGCGGCGCGATCCTCTCGCTGCACAGCCCGAACTACGTGATGGCGGCGACGTTCACGCTCACGCTGGGATTGCTAATGCAGAGCGTTCTGCTGACGATCTGGCTCGCGATCCGTTCGCCGCAGGTCTTGCGCGCACTGATGCGGTTATGGCGGCCATCGCTACTCGCAGGTTTCATGGGAGCAAGCGCGTCGGAAATGTGGTTCCTCGCCTTCGCGCTCACCTCCGCCGCGAATGTCCGCACGCTTGGACTGGTCGACGTCGCCTTTGCACAAGCGGTCTCGCGTTTCGTTTTCAGCCATCGCACGACACCACGCGAATATGCCGGCATCGCCTTGCTGCTGCTCGGAGCAATCCTTCTCGTCATTGTGCATCGGTGAAATTTTCGGTTCGCCGCAAACATGGCTTTCGCGCCCATCAGAAGCGCTGTTCGGAAAACACAGGCAATCCCTCAACCTTTGACGCCATGTAGGCGCGAGCGGACTTGGTCGCTCACAAGCTTCCCCGCGGTTCGGCGTCCTCGATCCACCTTAAGTGCGATCTCGGCTTCTCCACGGTTCGTCGTGCAAGCGTTCAAAGCCCGGTCAGGGCGAGGGCTGATTCAAAGTTCAAGCATCAATGGTCCTCACAAAAAAAGGCTCCCACGCAGAGGCGCAGAGCCGCAGCGGATGAGTTCACGCGGAGGCGCGGAGTTCTTATCCGTTTCGAGATGGAAACTCGCGCGAGAGAAATTTTGACCGGGTGAAGCCCGGTCGAAGAAATTATCTCGCGATCAACTTTCTCCTACAAAACCCGACTCCGCGTCTCCGCGCCTCCGCGTGAGATTTTCTTTTCGGCACAAAAAAGCCCGCGGGTTGAGCCGCGGGCGCAATTCGAGATGTGAGGGAAATGTACAGGTCGACCGTGACGGTGCCAAGAATTCCTTTTGATAGGAAAACTAGTTGTAAGCCTTTGACCTCGTTCGGCTTTCCAAAAACCGCGCAATTTTGATGCGCATCGGAAATTATTTTTTTGGCTCAATCGAGCGCGTAAACGAGCGCTTTGAGATACGCCGTCTCCGGCAGCATCGGATGCACCGGATGATCCGCGCCGGCACCGGATTGATGGATCAGCGCCGAGGCGCGGCCGGTACGCACAATCCCCGCCGCACATTCCAACGCAAACCGTTCCTGCGGGATGTTGTGGGAGCACGAAGCCAGCAACAGATAGCCGCCGGGCGCCGTAACCAGAGCGGCCATCCGCGCCAGTTTGCGATAGGCGCGCGCGCCGGATTCCAGGTCCTTCTTCGATTTCACAAACGGCGGCGGATCGGCGATGACGATATCGAATGTCTCAGCGCGCGCGGCGATGCGCTCCAGTTCGTCGAACACATCGGCTTTGACGGTTTTGATTGTGACGTCATTCGCCTTCGCGGCTTCTTCCGCCAGCGCGAGCGCACCTTGCGACGAATCGATTAAGGTGACGGACTTCGCGCCCGCTTTCGCCGCGGCAATCCCGAAGCCGCCGGCGTAACTATAAGCATCGAGAAAGCGCTCGCCGTTCGCGAGTTTCGCCATAAACGCGCGATTGTCGCGCTGGTCGTAATACCAACCCGCCTTCTGGCCTTCCGCGAGATCGGCAACATAGTGCGCGCCGTTCTCTTCGACAGAAATGCGCGCGGGCAATTCGCCTTTCGCCACGCGAACATGATTCTCCAACCCTTCGAACGCGCGCGACGGCGTGTCGTTTCGCAGCACCACAACCTTCGGCGCGATCACCGCGTCCAGCGCTTCCAGCAATGCGGGCGTGAGATGTTCCATGCCCGCGGTCGTCACCTGCAGCGAACACACATCGCCGAAGCGGTCGATCACCAATCCCGGCAATCCATCGCCTTCGGCATGAACGAGCCGATAGAACGGCGCGTCATATATCGCCTCGCGCAGCTTCAATGCGCGGCGCAAACGCTCGCTTAG
>DASZML010000157.1:0-6511 GCA_035551875.1 Rhizomicrobium sp. | reverse complement strand
ACCATTGCGTTCGGCATGGGCATCGACAAATCCGATGTGCGGTTCGTCTTCCACACCGATCTGCCGGGCAGCCTCGAAGCCTATTATCAGGAGATCGGTCGCGCGGGACGCGATGGCGAACCCGCGCAAGCGCACATGCTCTTCGGCCTCGAAGACATCCGCATGCGCCGCGTGTTCATCGATCAGGAGGATGCCGGCGAAGATCGCAAGCGGCGCGAACATGCGCGACTGAACATGCTGCTCGCTTACTGCGAGGCTGCACGCTGCCGCCGCCAGCTGTTGCTGGAGTATTTTGGCGAGCATGCAGAGGCCTGCGGCAATTGCGATATCTGCCGCGACCCAATCGAACGCATCGACCGCACAGAGGACGCGCGCAAAGTGTTGTCGGCCATCCACGGGACCGGCGAACGCTATGGCGCGGGGCACATCATCGATGTGCTCCTTGGCAACCGCACGGAACGCATGACGGACATCCACGCCGCGCTCGAGGTGTTCGGCAAAGGCACGCTGCACAAGAAAGACGAATGGCAATCGCTCATTCGCCAGATGGCGGGCGAAGGGCTGCTGCGGCACGATCTGCAGGGCTACGGCGGACTGGAAATCGCCGACAAAGGCCGCGTGCTGCTGCGCGGCGGAATGCGTTTCGATGCGCGGCCCATGAAACCGCGCGTTCGCACCAAGAAAGAAACCCGCGCCGGCATCCTTGGCGAACAAACGCCCGAGAACCAGGCCCTGATCGTGGCGTTGAAAGCCCTGCGGATGCGGCTCGCGAAGGAACGGCGCGTTCCGCCCTATGTCATCTTCTCCGACAAATCGTTGATCGACATGGCGCAGCTGCGCCCGCGTGACGAAAGCGAGTTCGGCACGGTGCATGGCGTGGGTGCTGCCAAGCTGAAAGAGTTTGGAAAAATCTTTTTAGCTGCAATCCGCGAGTATCGGGCATGAGCTGGATTGCTCTCGCTTTCTGTGGCCCGGTCTTGTGGGCCATTTCCACCCATATCGACAAATATCTCGTCGAGCGTTTCTTCAAAGATGCCGGCGTCGGCACGCTGCTGATCTTCACATCGCTGATCGGCCTCGTTGGTCTGCCGTTCATCTGGGCGTTCGCTAATGTGTGGCAGATCGGAACGACGGGCGTGATTGTCACCTCGCTGTCAGGCCTTCTCTACATGATCGCGATGTACTTTTATCTGCGCGCGTTGCAGCAGGAAGAAGCGACGACCATCGCGCCCTTGTTCCAAACCTCCACGCTCTTCACCTTCGCCATCGCCTATTTCGTGCTGCATGAGCATCTGACGCTATGGCGCATTGTCGGCGGATTGCTGGTGATGACGAGCGCGCTGGTGATTTCCTACGATCCGGATCACAAGCATCGGTTCAAGATTCCGATCGTGCTTCTGATCCTGGCATGCACCGCGACGCTGGCGGTCTCGTCGGTCGTCTTCAAATATTTCGCGATCAAACAAGCCTTCTGGCCGGTGACGTTCTGGACGTTCGCCGGCGAAGCGATGTTCGGCGCCGCGATGCTCGCTATTCCGTATTACCGGCGCGAATTCACAGGGATGTTCGCCAAGAATCCCGGCGCGGTGATCGGCATCAATGCCGCGAACGAGCTCATCAACCTCGGTGGCGGATTGGCAGCGCGGTGGGCGACGCTTCTTGGGCCCATCAGCCTCGTATCGGCCATCGGCGGCACGACATCGTTGTTTGTGTTCGGTTTCGGCGTGTTGATCTCGCTCTTTGCGCCGAAGCTTGGCCGCGAAGATCTCTCCAAAGGCAGCCTTATGCAAAAAGGCATCGCCGTTGTGCTGGTGGCCGCCGGTGTTACGTTGATCGGCGAAGCGGGGAGTTAAGACATCATGCGCGGAATAGTGTTTGCACTGGCGCTGCTCATCGCGTCGCCCGCAATAGCGGCCGAGCCGTGGCTTACGCTTCCGCCGACGCCCACTTTGCCGAAGGCAGACATCAGCGGCACTGCGCCAGTGAACGGCATCAAGATCTGGTATGCGGAATTCGGCAGCGGCGAGCCGGTGCTGTTCGTGCATGGCGGTCTTGGCAATTCCAACTATTTCGGCAATCAGGTCCGCGCGCTGGTGGCGGCCCATTACAAGGTCATCGTGATGGATAGCCGCGGTCATGGCCGCTCGACGCGCGATGCGCGGCCTTATGGCTATGATCTGATGTCGGACGATGTCGTCGCGCTGCTCGACTATCTGAAGATTCCGAAAGTCGCGCTAGTTGGTTGGAGCGACGGCGCGATCATCGGTCTCGATATCGCCATGCGGCATCCCGAACATTTGAGCAAGCTGTTCGCTTTCGCCGCGAATTACGACACCAGCGGCGTGACGACCGCATCCAGCCCTGTCGTCGATCAATACATCGCACGCGCCGGAAAGGAATATGCGCAACTATCGGCGACGCCGACGCAATACAAAGCATTCGTCGCGCAAATCACCGGTATGTGGAACGGCCAGCCGCATTGGACGAAAGCCGACCTCGAAAAGATTAAAGTGCCGACCTGGATCGTCGACGCCGATCACGACGAGATGGTCAACCACGACCAACCGCGCACAATGGCTGACTGGATTCCGAACAGCGGCCTTTTGATCGAACCGGACGTCAGCCACTTCGCGTTCATTCAGAACCCGAGCGAGTTCAACGACGCGATCCTGCGCTTTTTGAAAGCCCGCTGATGCTGAGCATGCGCCGCCACGTTCTGATTTTCGCGTGCGTCTTCGGTGCGATGCTTGCCATTACGATCGGCGGCAACATTCTGGCGACAGCGGGCGTCATTCACGATCTCGGCGCGTTCAAAATACCGATGCTAATTCTCATCTTCGCCCTCTTCCTCGCCTCCGGCTTCGCCTTCATTCCGATCATGGTCAAACTGGTGCTCGGCGCGCAGAAAAAGATCGGTAATGAAAATGTGCCCGCCGTCGCCGCGGCATTGCGCAACGAACGCAATATTGTCTTCGTATTGTGGGGACTGATGGCGCTCGGTTGCATCATCGGCATACCGGCTGCCATCCAGGGTGGTCTATTCAATCCGCCGCCGGTATCTTCGCAATCGCAATAAACCCCATCGATAAAGGGTTTCCGGAGCACGTGCTGCGCATGATAGAAGGCGCGCGTTTCAACATCAGGGAGATTCCCAATGACCATTTCCATGTATCAAGCGTCTAAGCCCGCGTTCGGGCAGATGCTCAAAACACTTTCGCATATCCTCAAGAAAGCGGAAGAACACTGCGAAGCAAAGAAGATTGACCCAAGCGTTCTGGTGAATGCCCGCCTCTATCCCGACATGGCGCCGCTTGCACGCCAGATCCAGATTGCGACCGATCAGGTCAAAGGCAGCTTTTCCCGCATCGCCGGAAAAGAAATCCCGTCATGGCCGGATGAGGAAAAGACCTTCGCCGATCTGCAAGCGCGCGTGAAGAAAGCGCAGGATTTTTTGGCCAGCGTGGACGCGAAGGAAATCGACGGCCGGGAAAATCACGACATCAAGATGAAAATCGGCCCGAACGACATGACGTTCAAAGCCGAGGCATTTCTGGTCAACTTCTCGTTGCCGAACTTCTATTTCCACGTCGTTACCGCTTACGACATTCTGCGTCACAATGGTGTGGAAATCGGAAAGCGCGATTTCATCGGTTCGGTCTGAGCAGCTACACTGCTTGAGCCTTCTGGGCTAGCCTCGCGCGCAGGCGCGGGGCGGTCCCGTGCCGGGAGCCGCCATGACCGTCCCATCACCGCGCTTTCTGTTTTTGCAGGTGAACAAGCGCTGCAATCTGCGCTGCCAGCACTGCGATTTCTGGATGCGAAAAAGCGAGGATGTGGAAAACTACCTGGGCGGCGAACGCTTGCGTCGCGTCATCAACGAGTTCGCGATCATCAGCCGTAAGGGGGCGGTGGTAATCTGCGGCGGCGAGCCCATGCTCAACCTGGACCGCTATTTCGATATCTGCCGCTTCAGCCGCGAGGCGGGTTTGCGGATTGTGTCGGTGGTCAACGGCACACGCATCCGGGACGCCGCGATGGCGGACCGTCTGATCGCGGAAGGTCCGCACGAGATCTCCATTTCGCTGAACAGCCATCGCAAGGAATTGCACGACCGCACACGCGGGGTGACCGGCGCGTTCGATAAGGCGGTGGCGGCACTGCGCCTGCTCGTGAAAGCACGCGCACATGCCGGCGCGAAAACACACATTGACGTGATGGGCCTCATCTTCGACGAGAACCACTGCGAGATCGAGGAGTTTTACGATTTCGTGCTCAACGATGTCGGTGCCGACAAGCTCAAGCTGAATTTTCTGCAGCCTTCGTTCGGCCATGACAATGGCGAGCCTGATGCATTCTTCGCGCAGCACGGTAAAGTCGATCCTGACGCAGCCCTTGCCGCCATCAGGCGCAGCAATGCTCGATTCAAATTGGGACTCAATCCAATCTGGCTGAAGCAGGTCGAAATGTATCTTCGCGAGCTCGGCGCGGCGCAGGACCTGGATAAGGGTTGGGGTTCGCATGCACAGACGTCCGAGCACATCTGCAACACGCATGACCGCAACATCATGGTCGATCACTACGGGACGGCGCGACTCTGCTTCGCCAACGATTTTCGCGGCATGAAGCTTGAACACTATGGCGATCTGAAAACCTTCTGGGATGGCGCTAACGACATCCGCGAGAAGATGCGAACCTGCAACCGGTTCTGCGGCATCAGCCATAGTGTGCGCCGCGAGACCAGTTCGGTGCGTTCGCGCGCGACGACGCAGGACGTCGGCATGCTCGACCGCTTGCGCGTTGCGTTGACACCAATCGGAGTGGCCTGACCATGCCTTTCGTTGATCGCAATGGCGTCAAGATCTATTACGAAACACACGGCGATGGACCGCCCCTGCTCTTGTCGCACGGCTACTCTGCGTCTTCGCACATGTGGGCCGGGCAAATCGACGCCTTCTCAAGGAAATACAAACTTATCCTTTGGGATATGCGTGGCCACGGCCGCTCGGATTATCCCGAAGACCAATCGCAATATTCCGAAGAAGCGACCGTTGACGATATGGCGGCGGTCCTCGATGCCGTCAGCGCGCAGACGGCGATCATCGGTGGTCTGTCGCTGGGCGGCTATATGAGCCTGGCCTTTCACCGCAAATATCCCGAGCGCACGCGCGCTTTGCTCATCATCGATACCGGTCCCGGCTACAAGAATGACGAAGCCCGCGCGCAATGGAACGAACGCGCCATCCAAACCGGCGAACGCTTCGACCGCGAAGGCCTGCCGCGCAATGGCAGCGCTGAAACGCGCGAGGCACCACACCGCGACGCCAAAGGGCTCGCACGCGCCGCACGCGGCATGCTTGCCCAACGCGATGCGCGCGTGATCGAAAGCTTGCCGGATATCAAAGTGCCGTCGCTTGTTGTCGTCGGCGCGAACGATACGCCGTTCCTCAAAGCGTCGGATTATATGGCGGCTAAAATTCCTAGGGCGCAAAAAGTGATTATCCCGGGCGCTGGCCACGCTGCGAATATCGACCAGCCGGAACTGTTCAACGCCGCGATATTAAATTTTCTGACTGGCACAGTCGGACATTAACCCGCAGATTCCGGGCTTCCAAATCCATACCCATCTTGGGGCCTAAAACGTCGCAGAAAAATATTCGTCCGTGGACGGAGGGCTTTCCGCAGCCGCCGCCAGCCGCTTAGCTGGAAAAGCGCCAAAACGCCTGAAAAATAAGCGTTATTTTGATAATGCGCGCTGTATGGATTGTGGATAACAATAGCCTCCTCACGCGTTTCTGCCGAGTTCTGGAGCCTTATTAAATGGGTATGTCCCTCACCCCCGATATCATCGAAGCGTCGTACGAATTCCTTCGTACGACACCGCCCTTCCGCAAATGGAAGCTGCCGCACGCCGACGAGGTTACGTTCGTCGTGTCGCGGCACAAAAACCATATCGGCTATCACCGGGGAACGCGCCGCAAGGTCAATTCGCATGAGATCGGCATCTCGGAAGCCTGCGTCGGCCACACGAACACGCTGCTGCGGACGATGGCGCATGAAATGATCCATCAGCATCAGCAACGCACGCGCACAGATACGCCGAACGCCGAGCACAACGCCGACTTCGGCCGTCTCGCCAAGATCGTGTGCCGCTATCACGGCTGGGACGAGAAAGAGTTTTAGAACCGTCGAGACTCTGCGGCGCTGCTACTAGTAGACAAACCGCAGAAGTTCGCTGTGCCCGAAGATGACCGTACCAATTGCGCCGATCGCGATAGCAACGCCGTAAGGCACTCCGGCTGTGGATTGGGTCAACACGACCGGCCAGGAGCGTGATGAGCCATCGGCGCCCCATTGTTTCGCCAAGGCGCGCGCGGCAAGGATCAATAGCAAGATGACGACACCCGCAAGGCTCGTGAAGAGAAGCAGCATCAGCAGCCGGAAAAGACCTATCCACAAAGCCACTGACGCAAACAGTTTCACATCACCCGCGCCGACACCGCCCGCGAAGTAG
>DASZML010000156.1:0-5734 GCA_035551875.1 Rhizomicrobium sp. | reverse complement strand
GTGACGTTTGCGTTGTTCACCGATCCTGCGGGCAACCGCATGGGTCTGGTGGAGATACCGAAAAGCTAGAGCCGCTTGGCAATATCGGCGGCGATGTCGTCGGGTTTGGTGCTGTCGTCATAGTCCATGACGAATTTGCCGCCGGGGTCCATCAGATAGATTGTGCTGGAGTGATCCATCGCGTAATCGCCGCCCGGCAGCGGATGGCGGATCGCGGCCACGCGATATTCCCTCTCCGCGAGCGCGATGGATTTCGCATCGCCGGTCAATCCGAGGAAATTCTTTCCGAAGGATGCGACGTAGGCTTTCATGATCTTCGGCGTGTCGCGCGCCGGATCGACGGTGATGAAGATCGGGACGATGTGCGACGATTTCCCGCCGAGCCGTTGCATGACGTCGGACATCAGACTCAAGGTCAGCGGACAGACGTCCGGACAATGCGTGTAGCCGAAATAGATCGTCATCCAGCGGCCGCGGAAGTCGCGGTCTTCGCGTGGCGCACCGTCCTGATCGATCAGGTGAAACGGTCCGCCAACCTCGATCTTTCCCGAAACAATGGTCTGGCCCAGATGCGGAATAGAATCGGCCAGATGCCACGCAAGCCCGGCCAGGAACGCAGCGAGCGCCACAATATAAGGAATGAGAGCTTCCGGCGTTCGGATCATGGATGCGATGTTGTAAGCCGCGCGGGATTGTTAGACTGCGCGCGATGAACGGCAAAGGCGGCGAATAGTCCTTACGATGGAGGAAACCGAAAAATCCTGGCTGTGGTGGCTGTGGCCGGCGGACGATCCGCCGATGACGCCCACGGGCCGGGGGCGCGTACGTCTGCGGACGCTTTCGAATTTGCGCTGGCTCGCGGTCGGGGGCCAGTCGGTGACGTTGCTGCTGGTACATTTCGGTCTTGGTTATCCTTTGCCGCTTCTGCGCTGTGTGATGGCGATTGCGGCGAGCGCGGCACTCAATGGATTTCTTGCACTGCGCTATCCGCCGACGCATCGGCTATCCAACCGCCGCGCGGCCGCTTATCTCGCATACGACGTCGTGCAGCTCGCGGCGCTTCTCTATCTGACGGGCGGTATCGAGAATCCGTTCGCGCTCATGTTTCTGGCGCCCGTCGTCATCGGCGCGGCGACGCTCGATCTCACAAATACATTGCTACTCGCCGTGATTGCTTTCATTTCGGTGTCGGTGATTGCGGTCGTTCACAAACCGCTGCCTTGGGTGCCGAACGAACACCTGGATCTGCCGCCATTGTTCATGGGCGGCATCTGGGCGTCGTTGGTGATCGGAATCGGATTCATGTCGGTCTATGCGTGGCGCATCGCAAGTGAAGGCGCGCGCATGCAAGCAGGTCTTGCCGCAACACAGATCGCTCTGGCGCGAGAGCATCGCATGGCGTCCATCGGTGCACTTGCTGCCGCTGCTGCACATGAGCTCGGCACGCCGCTCGGAACCATCGCCGTCGTGAGCCGCGAACTGGAACGCACGCTGCCGCCCAATTCGGCGGAAGTGGAAGATGCGAAATTGTTGCGGCAGGAGGCGGAACGCTGCCGCGGAATCCTCACCCGCCTCGCGCGCCCGGAAGAAAGTGTGATGAGCGCGCTGGAACGTCTATCCATCGGCGCGCTGCTCGACGACATTGCCAGCCCTTATCGCGGCGGCGATCTCGCCATTCAAATCGAAGTTGCGGAGAATTGCCGCGCGCTTGCGCAACCGAAAGTGTGGCGCTCGCCCGCGCTCATTCATGGGTTTGGGAATGTCATCGCCAATGCGGCCGATTTCGCGCACGCCAAAGTGCGCGTGCTCATCAGTTGGGACGATGCGGAAATCCGCGTGGCGGTGGAAGATGATGGCCCCGGTTTCGCACCCGACATCATCGAACGCATCGGCGAGCCTTATGTTACCTCGCGGCCCGGATCCTATGCGTTGGGCGAGACCGAGCTTTCGCCAAACGATGCGTTTTCCGGCCAGCAGGGCATGGGGCTGGGCTTTTTCATCGCCAAGACGCTGGTCGAGCAGACGAAGGGCTCAATCCGCGCCCGCAACCTTGCGCGCGGAGCCCGGGTAACGGCGCGTTGGCCTCGGGGGGCGATAGATGGCGAATTTCCGCCCGGTCGCGAAGCTTTGCTGTAGCAAATCCATCAAAATCTTGCCCCCGGGCGGGGTTGGGGGTATGCGGACCCCGCCCAAGGACATCCCCATGACGATCGCCGCCGAAACAGCCCCCGACCGCACGCTCCTGATCGTCGAGGACGACCGTCCTTTTCGCGAACGGCTCGCGCGCGCCATGGAGGCCCGCGGCTTCACGGTGGCCATCGCCGAGACCGTGGCGCAGGGCATCGCGCAGGCGAAGAACACGCCGCCCGCTTTCGCGGTGGTGGATCTCAAGCTCGATGACGGCAACGGATTGGATGTCGTGGAAGTTCTGCACGGCACGCGGCCGGAAGCTCGTGTCGTCGTGCTGACGGGTTTCGGCAACATCGCGACGGCGGTTGCCGCCGTGAAATATGGCGCGATCGATTATCTACCGAAGCCCGCCGATGCGGATGACATTCTCGCCGCGTTGCAGGCGCCTGCCGGTGCGAAACCGAAGCCGCCGGAGAATCCGATGTCAGCGGATCGCGTTCGCTGGGAACACATCCAGCGCGTCTACGAACTCTGCGGCCACAACGTGTCCGAGACGGCGCGCCGCCTCAACATGCACCGCCGCACGCTGCAGCGTATTCTGGCGAAGCGCTCACCGCGTTAGTTCTCTTGTCATCCCCGGCCGAGCGAAGCGAGGGGAAGGGGATCCAGGTCGCAAATACAAAACAAGTTTAAAAAAAAGCGGCGATCCTTTGCAGGACCGCCGTTTTTGTTTTTCCACCTGGGTCCCCTTGCCTCGTGCGCGTGAAGAACGCGCACTCGCCGGGGATGACAAATTGCGTTATGCCGCGCGCTGTTGTCCGCCGTTGCGGTTGCCGCGGAATTTGCGGCGGCGTGGACGATTGGCGTTGTTGCTGTCGTCGCGCGGTGCAGCGTTGCTGCCGTCTGGCTTGGCCGCGTGATGATTGTTGCCGCCATGCTTGTGGGCGTGCGGGCCGTTTGGCTTGTGACCGCCCGGTTTATGTCCGCCGGTTTTGTGACCACCCGGCTTGTGACCGTGCGGACGATGATTGCCGCGCGGATTGTGGCGCGATGCGTGATCTTCCTGCATAGGCATCGCTTCAATCGCCGGCGTTCCGATTACGGTCAGCGGTTGGCGAACGAGACGCTCGATCGCCTTGAGCTGCGCGCGCTCTTCCGGCGCACAAAATGCAATCGCAATGCCGGTGCTTCCGGCGCGCGCGGTGCGGCCGATGCGGTGGACATAACTTTCCGGCTCATTTGGCAGATCGAAGTTAACGACGTGGGTGATGTCGTCGATGTCGATACCGCGCGCGGCGATATCTGTCGCGACCAGCACACGAATTTCTCCGTTGCGGAACGATTCGAGCGCACGTTGACGCGCGTTCTGCGATTTGTTGCCGTGGATGGCATCGGTGGCGATGCCGCTTTTCTCCAGCTGATCGGAAACCTTGTTCGCGCCGTGCTTGGTGCGGCTGAACACGATCACGCGCTTCATGCCAGCGTCGTCATGCAGCAGCTTGTGCAGCAAGCCGCGCTTATCGGCCACGCGAACGTGATAGACGCTCTGCGCGATGGAGTCCGCCGCCACTTTTTGCGGCGTGACTTCGATGCGGATCGGATCGTTCAGCACTTCGGCGCACAGATGCGCAACTTCCTTGGGCATCGTTGCGGAGAAGAGCAGTGACAGACGCTGCTTCGGCAGAAGCGACACGAGTTTGCGCACATCCTTGATGAAGCCCATGTCGAACATGCGGTCGGCTTCGTCGAGGACGAGCATCGTTGTCTTGTCGAGGCGCACCTGTTTCTGGCGCACGAGATCGAGCAAGCGCCCCGGCGTGGCGACGAGAATATCGACGCCCTGGCGCATCGCTTCGACCTGGCGGCTCTGGCTCACGCCGCCGAGGATGACAGTCGAACGCAGATGCAGATGACGGCCATAAGTCTTCAGGCTGTCACTGATCTGCACGGCGAGTTCGCGCGTCGGCGCAAGAATGAGCGCGCGCGCATGATGCGGCGTTGCCACGCTCGCGTCCTGCGAGAGACGTTGCAGCAGCGGCAATCCGAACGCGGCGGTCTTGCCGGTTCCGGTTTGGGCGAGGCCCAGCACATCGCGGCCTTCGAGGATCGCGGGGATGGCTTGCTGTTGGATAGGTGTTGGGTGGGTGTAGTTCTCAGAAACGAGCACGCGCAAAAGCGGTTCGCTCACGCCGAGCGTTTGAAACGTCAGGTCGGTCACAATAATCCTTAAAGCCAGAGAGGCCCGGGAATCCGGGCGCACGCGGGCGGCTGTTGCCGTCTTCCACGCACATCTGGAGGGAACGGAGGTTTTCTCGAATGTTTCCGGCCGGCAAGGCGCCTGAGAGGCAGCACCACGTTGTGCGCTGGCGGAAGCGGGCGGTGTATCGTCTTTGACGGCGTTAATGTCAACCCACGCGGTTTTTGCGGGTTGCCGTTGCTTTCTTTGGTTTCGCAGCTGACTTCGCTGCTTTCTCTTCTAGCTCTTTCTGCAATTTCTTCGGCGCGATCTGGCGCCAGCGGCGGTCGAGCATGGCGCGCACTTCGTCCTTCGTGACGTGCTGAAGGCGGACGAGCACACCGGGAAAGCTCTTGTAGTGATCGGTGATGAAATAGGTCTTGGGATCCATCTCCAGCAGCATGTCGCGATATTCCATTCCGCCGACTGCCAGCACGAAGGAATTGTCTTCCTTGCGATAGCGCGTGAAGAATTTCCCTGACGCCAGAAATGCCGGATGCGTGTAGGACACGCCTTCCGCCGTATCGGGAAACGACAGCGCGATTTTCCTCAAATCCGCTTGTGTCACGCCTTTGGCCGATTTCTTTTTTGCTATTGCCATTATTCAATCTCGCTCAAGACGCGCCCCGGATCGTTCGCCAATTCCAATGTCATCGCCAAACGCTCGGCGGCGACTTTCGCGAAACGCAGCGTTACGGCTTTGCGTCGGCTGGCATGGATTTGCCAAACCGGTGAGGGCCGCACGATCGCGCCGCCGTAACGATCCGCCACGATCAATCCGGTGTTCGTGGGTACATGCTCATCGGGAAAATCCGGCGGGATGGCGAAGAAGAAGTTCTCGCAGAATTCCAGATACTCGGGCCATTTCGCGTCGCCTCTCAGATCGGCGAGCGCGACCTTGATCTCCACGCCCAGCACCGCGCCGTCATTGCCGAGCGCGGCGACATCGAGCCTGCGCCCATTGGCCAGCGTGAATTCCAGGATCGGCGAATAGCCTTCCTGCATCAGCACGCGCGACACGCCGCGCGCGACATCCTGGGCCGTGTGAATGCTCATGGCGGCATTGGAACATTTGCAGAACAGAAGAGTCAATGACTCACGCAGAGGACAAAAGTTTTCACGCGGAGGCGCGGAGACGCGGAGGTTTTGATTTTTGCGGCATCTGTTGAGCGCTCGAGGGTTCTTCAACCGGGCGAAGCCCGGTAAAAAAGTCTCTCGTAACGATCTTTTGTCTCACAGACGAATAAGAACTCCGCGTCTCCGCGTGAACCAATCCTCTGCGGCTCTTCGGCTCTGCGAGAAACTTTCCCTTTTTCGTTCAAAGCAACCGTTCGTAGAAGCCGCCGAACCGGCGTGGGCGATCGACGA
>DASZML010000155.1:0-1516 GCA_035551875.1 Rhizomicrobium sp. | reverse complement strand
TTGACCATGTCTTCGTCGGACAATTTCGGTAGAGCGCGCAAACGGCGCATCTCGTGCAACCTGACGGCGGGCAAACCTTGCGGCTCAATATTGCCCATGTCCCAGCCGCTGCCCTTGATGTGCAGCACATCGACATCTTCGCCGAGTTGATCCTTCGCCTTGGTCTTCACCGAAGTGTTGCCGCCGCCATGCAGCACCAGCTTCGGATCGCTACCGAGAAGCCGCGTCGTATAGGTGCGCTGCGCGAGATCTTCGTTCACGCCCTTCTCGGCGTAACGCTTCACAAAGTCTTGGGCCTCAACGTCGGACCAGCGGGATTTCATTTCAGAGCTTTCTGAGTTTCACGACGGCTTTGCTTGCCAAATAAACAATCACCTCGATTACAAAGCCTATTGGCAACGCAACGACGAACCAGCCACCAAGAAGCCCAAACACAAAACTATAATTGATAGCACCGGAAACTTGGTCGAACGTTTCGCCTTGCGGATTTTCCTGAAAAGCGATGTAAAACATTATGCCCGCCACGACTCCGGCGAATAGAACAGGGAAAGCAAAATGCCGCAGCTTCATAAGCTATTTCCGGTCGGGGAAAAGCGCACGTAAGCCCTCTTCATTGGCGGCGCAAGTTCCTTTTTCCGTGATGAACCCCGTCACAAGACGCGCAGGGGTGACGTCGAAACCCGGGTTCAGCGCGGGCGAGCCGGGGGCGGCGATATCGACCGTGGCGAGGGTTCCCGTCGCGGTGCGGCCCGTCATACGAAGGAGTTCGTCCGGCGATCTTTCTTCGATCGGAATGTCGGCGCCTTTCGCCATCTTCCAGTCGATCGTCGATGACGGCAATGCGACATGGAACGGAATGGCGTTGTCCTTCGCTGCGAGCGCCTTCAGATACGTGCCGATCTTGTTGGCGACATCGCCATTGGCCGTGACGCGGTCTGTGCCGACGATGCACAGATCAACTTTGCCCTGCGTCATCAGCAACCCGCCGGCATTGTCCGCGATGATCGTGTGCGGCACGCCATGACCGCCGAGTTCGAACGCGGTGAGCGATGCGCCCTGATTGCGCGGGCGCGTCTCGTCCACCCACACATGCAGGTTGATGCCGGAATCATGCGCCATATAGATCGGCGCGAGCGCCGTTCCCCAATCCACGCACGCCAGCCATCCGGCGTTGCAGTGGGTGAGAATATTGAGCGTCTCGCCCGGCTTTTTCTTCGCTGCCGCGTTTTGAATGATTTTCAGTCCATGCTCGCCGATGGAGCGGCAGACCTCGACATCTTCATCCGCGATCTTCGCGGCTTCTTCCCACGCGATCTTCGCGCGCGCATCGCGTGGATGATTGCGCAACGCATCGCACGTGCGCTTTAGCGCCCAACGCAGATTGACCGCGGTCGGCCGAGTCTCCAGCAGCATGTCATGTGCTGCATCGAGCGCTTCGTCCGATGCGTCAACCTGCATCGCCAGCGCAATACCATACGCAGCCGTGGCGCCGATCAGTGGCGCGCCGCGCACCACC
>DASZML010000154.1:0-4914 GCA_035551875.1 Rhizomicrobium sp. | reverse complement strand
CAAGACGGCCGTAGAAGAAATCGATCGTCTCGCGGATGTCTGCGATCCGGCGACAAAGGTTCTCGTCATCGGCCGCGTCAACGACGTGGAGCTCTATCGCGAATTGATGCGCCGTGGCGTGAGCGAATATCTCGTCGCGCCGCTCAATCCCATGCACCTGATCGAAGTGATATCGGGGCTTTATCTCGATCCGGATGCGACGCCGATCGGCCGCATCATAAGCTTTATTCCGGCGCGCGGCGGCGTCGGTTCGTCCACGCTCGCGCACAACGTCGGCTGGTGCATCGCCGAGCATCTCCAGATCAATACGACGTTGATCGACCTCGATATGCCCTATGGAACATTGGGCCTGAACTTCAACGAAGAGCCGAGCCAGGGCGTCGCGGACGCGTTGTCCGCGCCGGAACGGCTCGATGATGTGTTGCTGGATCGCCTGCTTGTGAAGGCGACAGATCATCTTTCTCTTTTCGCCTCGCCGGCAACAGTCGATCGCAACTATGAAAGCGATCCGGCGACGTTCGAAGCCGTGCTCGATGCGGTGCGCCGTGCCACGCCCTGCATTATTCTGGATTTGCCGCACCATTGGTCGCCCTGGGTGAAGCAGACGCTGCTCGCCTCCGACGACATCGTCATCGTAGCCACGCCGGATCTTGCATCGTTGCGCACGGCGAAAAGCTATATCGATCTCGTCAAGCTGCTGCGTCCAAACGATCCGCCGCCGAAGCTGGTGATGAATCAGACGGGTGTGCCGAAACGTCCCGAGATTCCGGTGAAGGATTTCGCCGAGACGCTGGGCGTCACGCCGTCGCTGTCGTTGCCGTTTGAACCGCAGCTTTACGGCGTCGCGTCCAACAACGGCCAGATGTTGATGGAAGTGCAGCCCAAATCCCCGACGGCCGATGGAATTCGCCTGCTCGCCGAAATGGTCACGGGCCGAAGCGTGCAAGCCGAAGACAAGAGTGTCCTTCCGTTCCTTTCGTTCCTCAAGGGAAAGAAGACGGCATAATCGATGTTCGGTAAGCGGCCGGGATCTGAAAATGTGCGCGAAGCCGTTCGCGTGGAGCCGCAGGCTGCCCGCGTTGTGGCACCGCCGCCTCCGCCAGCATCGGCCGACGCGCCGCCGCCGCGCGCCGCCGCTATTCAGTCTCCCGTCACACCGCACAAAGCTCCAAAAGCGCTGCCCGACCAGCGTTCGGAAGACTATTACCAGATCAAGACGACGATCTTTGGCGCGCTGATCGACACGATCGATCTTGCCCAGCTCGCGCAGCTCGATCCCGATAGTGCGCGCGAAGAAATTCGCGACATCGTCAACGAAATCATCTCGATCAAATCGGTGGTGATGTCGATTGCCGAGCAGGAACACCTGCTGCAGGACATCTGCAACGACGTTCTGGGTTACGGTCCGCTCGAGCCCTTGCTCGCGCGCGACGACATCGCCGACATCATGGTCAACGGCGCCAACCGCGTCTTCATCGAAGTCGCGGGCAAGGTGCAGCTGACGCCGATCCGCTTCCGCGACAATGCGCAGCTGATGAACATCTGCCAGCGCATCGTGAGCCAGGTCGGCCGCCGTGTCGATGAAAGCTCACCGATATGCGACGCGCGCTTGCTGGATGGCAGCCGCGTGAACGTGATCGCGCCGCCGTTGGCGCTCGACGGGCCAACGCTCACCATTCGTAAGTTTAAGAAAGACAAGCTGACGCTCGACGATCTGACGCGTTTCGGCTCGATCTCGCCGGCTGGCGCGCGTGTGCTGGGCGTCATCGGCCGCTCGCGTTGTAACGTTCTGATCTCCGGTGGTACCGGTTCGGGCAAGACGACGCTGCTCAATTGTATGACGGCTTATATCGACGTCGACGAACGCATCATCACCTGCGAAGACGCCGCCGAGCTTCAGCTGCAACAGCCGCACGTCGTGCGTCTCGAAACACGCCCCGCGAACCTTGAAGGACAAGGCCAGATCAACATGCGCGATCTGGTCAAGAACTGTCTGCGTATGCGTCCAGAACGCATCATCGTGGGCGAGGTGCGCGGACCCGAAGCGTTCGATCTTCTGCAAGCCATGAACACCGGCCATGACGGTTCGATGGGAACGCTGCACGCCAACTCCCCGCGCGAAGCCATGTCGCGTCTGGAATCGATGATCACCATGGGCGGCTTCGCGCTGCCCACCAAAACCATCCGCGAAATGATCGTGGCGTCGATCGACGTGATCATCCAGGCCGAGCGTATCCGCGACGGATCGCGCCGCATCACGCGCATCACCGAAGTCGTGGGCTCAGAGGGCGACGTCGTCATCACGCAAGATCTCATGACGTATGAGATCGAAGGCGAGGACGAGACCGGGCGCATCAAGGGCAAGCATGTCGGAACCGGCATCGTGCGGCCGTCTTTCTGGGAACGCGCACGCTATTACAATCTCGAACGCGAACTTGCCGACGCGCTCGACACCCTCCAGCAACAGTGAGGCCGCGGCTATGGGCGGCGTCATCTTTTATCTCCTGATTGCGGTTCTCGGAATCTTGGCCATCGGCGGCGCAGCGTTTGCTTTTGCCGGCGACGGCAGTGCATCGAAGAAACGCCTGGCGGCTGCAACCGGTGCGCCGGTCACGGCTGCGGCCCGCGCCGTCACGGATGCCAATCAGCAGCGCCGCCGCAACGTATCGGTGCTTCTCAAAGAACTCGAAAAGCAGCAGGCGGAAAAGAAGCAACGGCTAACGATCCGCAGGCGCATCGAGCAGGCCGGGCTTTCCATCGAGCCGCGCACATTCTGGATCGGCTCTGCGATTGCCGGGCTTGTCGCGATTGGCGGCTGCGAGCTCATGCATCAGTCGATTTTCGCCGCCCTGTTTGCCGGCGTCGCCCTGGGGTTGGGATTGCCGCGTTGGGTGCTGAATTTCCTCAAGGCGCGCCGCGAAAAAGCTTTCACGGCCGAATTCGCGAATGCCATCGACGTCATCGTCCGCAGCGTGAAATCGGGCTTGCCGACGAACGAAGCGCTCAAGATTGTCGCTAAGGAAATCTCGGATCCGGTCGGCAGCGAATTTTCCAAACTGGTCGAAGGCATGAAGGTCGGCGTGACGCTCGAGCAGGGCATGAAGAAGATGTTCGATTCGATGCCGACAGCCGAAGTGAGCTTCTTCGGCATCGTGATGACCATTCAACAGAAGTCGGGCGGTAACCTCTCCGAAGCGCTGTCGAATCTTGCCGGCGTGTTGCGCGACAGAAAACGCCTGCAAGGCAAGATCCGCGCGATGTCGTCGGAAGCGAAGGCTTCGGCGATGATTATCGGTTCATTGCCGCCAGGCGTGATGGCGCTCGTCTATATCACCACACCGGCTTATATCGCGCTGCTGTTCTCCGAGCGCATGGGCAATATCATGCTGGCGGCGTGCGTGGTGTGGATGACAATCGGCATACTGGTCATGAAAAAAATGATCAGTTTCAAGCATTGAGGCGGCGGATATGAGCGGTCTCGACATCGGCATTCTGAATGTTTTCTTCGACAAGAACTTCCTGATCACTGCGATCACGGCGATTCTGGCGTTCGCCACCATCGTCACATTCGGGCTGCCAATGCTCGACAAGGCGTCGCTGGGGACGCGCATGAAAGCGGTATCGGAGCGCCGCGAGGAATTGCGCGCCGCGCATCATGCTGCGCTCAACAAGCGCGGTTCGCTGCGCGTCGAGCCGATGACGTTCATGAAGCAGGTCGTGGACCGCTTCAAGCTCGCCAACGTGATGGAATCGCCGGACATGAAAGACAAGCTCGCGCAAGCGGGCATGCGCGGCCAGGCGCCGGTGGTCACGTTCCTGTTCTTCCGTTTCGTGATGCCGTTCATCGTCTTCGTGGTGGCACTCCTTTATTTCTTCGTGATCACGCATTTTCACTGGAGCGGTTTGATGAAATTCGGCGCGGCGCTCGGTGCCGCCCTCATCGGCTATTATCTTCCGGACGTGTTCGTCTCCAACCTCATCCAGAAGCGCCAGCAATCCATCATGCGCGCATTCCCCGATGCGCTCGACCTCATGCTGATCTGCGTGGAGTCGGGCATGTCGATCGAAGCGGCGTTCACGCGCGTGGCGCAGGAGATCGGTCAGTCATCGGTGGAGCTTGCCGAAGAGCTGGGCCTCACCACCGCGGAATTGTCGTATCTGCAGGAGCGCCGGCAGGCGTTCGAAAATCTTGCCAAGCGTTGCGGACATGCCGGCGTGAAGGCCATTGCCGCCGCGCTCAATCAGGCCGAGAAATACGGAACGCCGATGGGCCAGGCGCTGCGCGTGACCGCGCAGGAAAACCGCGAAATGCGCATGCAGGAAGCGGAGAAAAAAGCCGCCGCACTCCCTGCGAAACTTACCGTGCCGATGATCCTGTTCTTCCTGCCGTGCCTCTTCGTGGTCATTCTCGGACCGGCGGTGATGAAGGTGATGAATACGATTCACTGACGGCGTGGCGAGAATTCAGCGACCGCATACCCATTGCAGCAAATCCGGCTGCTCCGCGTTCTTCGCTTTTCGCCCCGGCGCGCGACGCGCGGCACGGCAACGATGTGAACATGGTTCGGCATCAGGCAATACGCCCAGATTTCCACGTGCGCTTTCCCGACCTGTTCGGCAAGAAGATCGCGATAGACGTCCTGATCGCCGGCTTCGAAGAAGATCGGCTCGCGGCGATTGCCGCGCTGCGTGACGTGATGCGGACAATCGGGAACGACGATGCGGGCTGGCGCATCATGCGCCGGAAGTTAGATGCGCGCGGTCGCGCGACGATGGCGAATATGTCGGAGATTATCGTTTATCGAGACACATGCGAAACTTTGGGGAATATGTATGCTGTCGCCGTATTTCCGGTGAAGGTACCTCATGGATGACTTCGATGGCGCAATGGTTACCGATAAGCATTCTTTCCGG
>DASZML010000153.1:0-1781 GCA_035551875.1 Rhizomicrobium sp. | reverse complement strand
CTGAATTACAGACACATCCGTATCGAAGGCACCGGCGTCGATGCCTTCGTCATTCCCGACATCCAGGACCCCATCGGCTTTCGCGCGGCGATTGAATCGGCAAAATCCAGCGTCGCGAAATAATTTTATGCCGCTGTTTCGCGTGGCCGAAGCGCGAGGTGGATGAGAAGTCCAGCCACGGCGCACGCCGCCAGGATGCAAGCGAGCGGGACAGGCGAGAGCGCGGTCTCCAATCCCATCGCGAGCGAGACGACAAACCCGACAACAAACATGAACGTTCCGAGCAAGGCGCTCGCCATTCCGGCGTTCGTGGCGTAGTGGCGCATCGCCGCCCCCGCCGACATCGGATTGATCGCGCCGTTGAAGGAAAGAAACAGTAAAAGCGCCGCGCCAAGTCCGTACACGCCTCCGACCCTGCTCCACGCCACAGCGAGCAGAATGGCAGCGGCAAACAAATGGGCAACTTGCGCTTGCAGCATCACATGTTCTGGCATACGGCCCTTCACGTAGCGCGCCGCGAGTTGCGCGGTGCCGATGAGCCCTGCCGCATTGATCGCGAAGAACCATCCGAAATTCTGTGGCCGAACGTGATAAACGTCGATGAACACGTGTGCGGAGCCGGTGAGATACGCATAGAGCGATGAATTGCTCACTGCGGCCGAAAGCGCATAGGTCACGAAACGCCGATCGCCGATAATCCGCGCGTAGTCCACCGCGACAATCGCCGGGTGCAATGGCCGATGTGCGCCGCCATGTGTTTCCGGCAATCGCAGATACACTGCAAGCGCCGTCATGCCGCCAACAACGAACTGAAACCAGAAAATGGCGCGCCAGCTAGCCCAGATCAAAAAGTAGCCGCCGAGAAATGGCGCGATGAGCGGCGCGACCGCCAGCACCAGCATCATGTAAGCGAATACGCGCGGCGTCTCTTCCGGCCCGAAAAGATCGCGCACGCAGGCGCGCGCGATGACGCCGCCCGCGCAAGCACCGACAGCCTGGAAGAAACGCGCCGTCATCAGCATGTCCACGCTTGTCGATAAGGCGCACACCGCGCACATCGCGAGATAGAGAACCAGCCCGACAAACAGCGGCGGACGCCGTCCGAACCGATCCGCGACCGGACCGAAGAACGCTTGACCGACAGCAAAACCGAGAAAGAAGGAGGCCAGCGTGTGTTCCGCGCCGCCAATCGGAACACCGAAGCCACGCGCGATTGATGGCAGCGCCGGCAAATACATATCGATGGACAGCGCGCCGAACGCGGTGAGCGCGCCCAGGATGACGATCAGCTCCACACGGCGCTTTCCCGTCAAATTCCGCTGAAGTGTCTCGTCCGCCAAACCAGTCCCTGTTCGCGCTGCCAAAGCCGCGCTAAAAGTCAGCGATAGGCTTTCAGGTCAATAATATTACGGGAGATTTGATCGATGGTTCGCGCTCTAAAGTCGATTGTCATTGCCACCATGGCAGGATTGTTCGCGTCGCAGGCGTTGGCTGCGGACGCGAAGAACGGCGCAGTTGTGTTCGAACGCTGCGTCATCTGCCATTCCAATACCAAGGGTGCGCCGGCGAAGATCGGCCCCAATCTCTTCGGCGTCGTCGGACGCAAAGCCGGATCGACGCCCGAGTTCGCGTATTCGGCCGCGATGAAATCGGCAGGGTTCGTTTGGACAACGGAAAAACTCACGGCCTATGCACAGCACCCGCAAGCCGTTGTGCCGGGCAATCGCATGGCGTTTGGCGGTATCAGCAGCGGCAAGGACGCAGCGGATCTCGCGGCCTAT
>DASZML010000152.1:0-7724 GCA_035551875.1 Rhizomicrobium sp. | reverse complement strand
CGCATCCGCCGCCGGCAGATTCGGAATACCGGCAAGAACATCGTCGAGCGCTTTCTTCAATTCTCGCTCGCGCTCTTCGCCTGTCTGAATCTCGTCTTTCAGCCCAGCGACTTCCGCCATCAGCGACGAGGCTTGCGCTTCATCCTTCTTTGCTTTCGCCTGACCGATCAGCTTGGACGCTTCGTTGCGCCGCGCCTGTGCCCCCTGCAACGCGACGAGCAGATCGCGCAGTTCACGATCCTTCTTGAGAATCTCGTCGCCAAGTCTCGTGGCTTCGGTCGCATACGCCGGACGGCGCGAGAGCGCCTTCACCCACGCGTCGCGATCGTCCCTTATTGCCCGGATGTCGTGCATGGCCGTGAATCCCAGATACGCGCCGGTAATGGCATGATCCCAACGGCCCGACAATCGGGCAAAAATGCCGTGCAGATCAGCCGCCGCACCCTTGCGCGACCGCCGCGCTTTTGGGACTTATCGGCTGGTTTCTCGCGCGAAAGGCTCTCAAGATGCTCCGCTGGTTTCAGGCGCTCATGCCGCGCGAGGACCGCTTCTTCGAACTCTTCAACCGCCACGCCGAAGTGCTGGTCCATGGCGCGCAAGCGCTGCGCGAACTGCTGAAGGGCGGACCGGGTGTCGCGGATGCCGCGCGCAAGGTGATCGAGTTCGAGAACCAGGCCGATGCGATCACCCGTGATGTCCTGCTGCTCACGCGCCGCTCCTTCATCACGCCCTTCGACCGCAGCGACATCAAAGACCTAATCGGCACGCTCGATGACACGATCGACCAGATGCAGAAGACCGCCAAGGCGATCATGCTATTCGAGGTCGATACGCTGGAGCCGGAGATGGCAAAGATGGGCGACGAGATCGTCGATGCCGCAAAGCTCACGGTGGACGCGGTGAAGCTGCTCGCCTCCTTGCGCGATAATGCGGCGCGGCTCAACAGCATTACCGAGGAGATAATCCGTCTCGAAGACGATTCCGACGCGCTCAACGATCAGGGCATCAAGGTGCTGTTCAAGCGGCACAAGGAAGGCAACGCGATGGGCTACATCATCGGCGTTGAGATCTACGATCATCTGGAGAAGGTGATGGACCGCTTCGAGGACGTCGCCAATCGCATCAGCGGCATCGTGATCGAGCAGGTCTGATGCTGCTTCTCGCCGGCCTCGTCGCCATCGCGCTTTCGTTCGATTTCATGAACGGCCGCAACGACGCCGCCAATTCCATCGCGACCATCGTCTCGACGCGCGTGCTATCGCCGCGCTATGCCGTAGCGTGGGCCGCGTTCTTCAACTTCGTGGCCTTCCTGGTGTTCGGCCTGCATGTGGCGAGCACCATCGGCAAAGGCATCATCGCGCCCGCGGCGATCACCGATCAGGTGATTTTCGGCGCGCTTGTCGGCGCCATCGCATGGCAGGCCGTCACCGGTTATCTCGGAATCCCGTCAAGCTCGTCGCACGCGCTGATCGGGGGTCTGGTCGGCGCGGGCGTGGCGCATGCGGGCGTCGGCACCATTCAGTGGAGCGGTCTCGGCAAGACCATCGCCGCCATCGTGCTGTCGCCGGTCACGGGTCTCGTCATCGCGCTCTTCCTCGTTCTGGCCGTGTCATGGGCCTTCGTGCGCAGCTCGCCCGCGCGCGTCGATGCCATTTTCCGGCGCGTGCAGTTCGTTTCCGCGTCACTGTATTCTTTGGGCCACGGTGGCAACGATGCGCAGAAGACGATGGGCATCATCACCGCGTTGTTGTTCGCGCACGGCGCTTTACATGGTGAATTTCAGGTGCCGCTCTGGGTCGTGATCGCATGCAATAGCGCGATGGCGCTCGGCACATTGCTTGGCGGATGGAAAATTGTGCGTACGATGGGTTCGCGAATCACCCGCCTCACGCCCACACAGGGCGTCTGCGCGGAGACAGCGGGGTCGATAACGCTCTTCATGGCGACGTATCTGGGCATTCCGGTCTCGACCACGCACACCATCACCGGTGCGATCGTGGGCGTCGGCGCCGCCCGGCGCGCATCGGCCGTCCGCTGGAACATCGCGCAACGGATTGTTATCGCCTGGGTCATTACCATGCCGGCCGCGGCCATCATCGCGGCGGCCTTCTATGAGCTGGCGCGTTTGGTGCGCTGAGTTGGCGTAAAGTGAATGTGAGCGAGTAAGCGTAATGCGTACCGAGACAGTCACACGGAAGATTCAATACGCGGCCCTGCCCTGGCGCAGTTCGCCGATGGGCGTCGAGATACTTCTCATCACCACGCTCAACACACGGCGCTGGATCGTGCCCAAGGGCTGGCCCGTCGATGGCCTCGCGCCGCACCAGAGCGCCGCGCAGGAAGCGCTCGAAGAAGCTGGCATTAGCGGCAAGATCGAAATCGGCGCCATCGGTTCATTTCACTACGAGAAGCTGCGCAAGAGCGGCGAGAAAGTTTCCTGCACCGTCGATGTCTTTCCGATGCGCGTGGAATTGCAGCGCAAGCGCTGGATGGAAAAAGGCGCACGCGAGCTTTGCTGGTGCTCCGTCACCGAAGCGTTGACGCGTGTGCGCGAGCCTGGGCTTCGCCGTTTGATCGCGCGCTTCGGCGCCGCGCATGGATATGTGGCGAAGAAGACGGCTGTCGCCGCCCGCGCGTAGACTATGATTGCTGCGCCGCTTTCGCGCGGTCGCGTTCGATAAGCCTCACGCACCAGATCGAGATTTCATAGAGACCGATCAGCGGGATCATAAGACTGAGCATCGAATAAGGATCGGGCGGCGTGAAGATCGCCGAGACGGCGACCAGCCCCACGATCGCGTAGCGCCGCATCGATCGCAGTTGCTTGCTGGTCACGATGCCGACACGCCCCAGCAGCGACAGCAGCACCGGCAACTGGAAGCACAATCCAAATGCGAAGATCAGCGTGGTGACGAAGTCCAGATAATCGCTGACCTTCGCCTGCAGCTCGATGCCCAGGCCATGCGGCCCTGTCGGCGCCTGATAGCCAAGGAAGAAATGGATCGCGAAAGGCAGCATCACGAAGAACACGAACGCGCCACCGATGATGAACAGAATGGGCGATGCAATCAGGAACGGCAGAAACGCGCGCCGCTCGTTCTTGTAGAGACCCGGCGCCACGAATAGCCACAACTGTCCGGCTATGAGTGGAAATGCGAGGCACAATCCGCCGAACATGCCCACCTTCACATAGGTGAAGAACGTCTCGTACAGCGCGGTGTAGATCAGATGGTCGTTCGGCTGGCCCTTCAGCGCATTCGCGAGCGGCCACGTCAAAAACGAATAGATGTATTTGGCGAAGGCGAAGCAGATAATAAAGCAGATGAGGAACGTGACCAGCGACCAGATGATGCGGCGGCGAAGCTCGATCAGATGATCGAGCAGCGGCGCTTTGCTCTGCTCCATCTGCGCTTCGTCGTCCGCGGTGCGATCGCTCATGCCTCGCCCGCTTCCTTCACAGGATTGGCTTCGGGCGGCATGTCGTCTGTGGGCGGCTGCGGCGTCGGCGCAGCGATGGGCCGCATTACCGGCGCCTGCATATCGCGCTCGAGCTCGGAGAGCGGCCGTTCGTGCCGTAGGTTTTCGATTTCCTTGCGCAGCTCATCCAGCTCCGTCTGCCGCGCCATGTCGTCGAAGCTCTGACGAAACTCGTTTGCCATCGCGCGCGCGCGACCGACCCACTGCCCGACGATGCGCAGCAGCCGGGGCATATCCTTCGGTCCCACCACCACAAGGGCGACGACCAGAAAGATGAGGATGTGGCTCCAGCTTAAGTCGAACATGCAGCGACGGCGCGCTTAACGCCCCGCGTTGTCCTTCTCGTCGCGGCGGTCGGTCAGAGGTTGCGAAGGCACCGAACGCGAGCGCTCGTCTTCGTCTTCCTTGAGACCTTTGCGGAAGCTGGTGATGCCGCGGGCAACGTCACCCATCACATCGGAAATCTTGCCGCGGCCGCCGAACAGCAGAAGCACGATCACGCCCAGAATGAGGATATGCCAGATGCTCAGGCCACCCATGTATGTCTCCTGCCGCTAACGGCCAAAGTTCGAGTCCGAGTCATAATATAGGCATCGGATTGCTTTCGGGGGGTTAAAGCCCCGTCCGGCGCTGCCCACAAGGGGTTAGCCGACCAAAATCTCGCCCTTGCGCTCCAAAAGCGCGGCCAAAGCACCAAGCCGCTTCTGCACCGGTTCGCCCGCGATAGCCTCTCTGCGGCGCGAGACTTCGAGCAAAATGCGCGTTGGCGTCATGCGCAATTGATAATGCGTCAATTCGCCAGGCGCGGATGCGGAGAGCGAAAAGGCGAAACGCGCGGCGACACCGATACGACGCGCCAGCCGCTCGTCTTCCTCGTCGAGCAGATCGTGAGCATGAATTTCGGGCGGAAAATCTCCATCCCCGGAGTAGCGATGAAAGATCGCAGTGGCGATCAATGCGCGCTCGCGATGGTCGGTGCCCGCGAACGGCGCCGTCAGAACCTGGTTGAAAGCGCCGAGCGCGCGGTCGTCGGGATGTCGGCGCCAGCCAACATCGGAGAAGAGACAGATCGCTTGACGCAGGCGGCGGTTCTTGTCGCCTTCACCGGCAAAGAGCGGCAACAGCCATTCAAACATCTCATCGGCATGCTTGGGTGCGCGACTGATGCGATTGTTCGTGGCGGCGGCGAATTCAAGCAGCGGATCTTTGGCACGCTCTTCCGGCGATAGTTCGGCGTGAAGAATGCCTTCGCGCAAACCATAAGCCGAAATCACCACGCTGCTGACTTCCGTCGCCAGCATGAGACGTTCCAGCACGACCGCGCCGAACGGCAGCGCTTCGGCGCGCCGCTTCGAAACGATTTTCATTTTCTCCAACGACTTGCGCGACTGATGGGCGATGATGCGGCAGAGCTTCAACGCACGGTTCTTCGGAATCTCGTAATCGTGCAGCACGTGCAGCGGATAATAGGATTCTTCCATGTCCAACCGCGCAAAGCTTCGCCACACGCCGCCAACGGCATAAAGCGAACGGCCTTTTTGCCAGGAGAGCTTGCCGAGGCCTTCGAGGCCTTCATCGACAATGTCGCGCGCCTTGTCCGGGTCGCCTTTGGCCACATCCATCAAACGCAAAGGCCCAAACGGCAACGTCAACGCTGTGCCGGTGCCGCCATTGCGAACATTGACCATGTCGAGGCTGCCGCCACCCAAATCCGCGACGATGCCATCCGCACTTGGCGTGCCCGCAAGCACGCCTTCGGCTGCCAGCCGAGCTTCCTCTTCGCCGGCGAGAATGCGGATCGGGCCGCCCCACGCCGCTTCCGCCTTGCGCACAAACTCCGCGCCGTTCTCCGCATCGCGTGCTGCAGCCGTGGCGACCGCATCGCGCAGTTCGGCATTGTGCGCATTCGCGAGCATGCGAAAGCGCGCGAGCGCTTCCAGCGCCATCTTGATGCCGTCGTCGTTCAGCTGGCCCGTCGAGACCATGTTGCGGCCGATGGCGCAGATCGCTTTCTCGTTATGAATGACAGCGGGCGCGCGCGTGAATGCCTCGAAGATGACAAGACGCACGGAGTTCGATCCGATATCGACAATCGCGACGGGACCGCCATGCGCGCGCTTTCCGCGCAAGGGCGAGAGGCTGGAAGCCTCAGCCGTCAGCGTCGGAGCCATACGTCAATCCTGCCGCGCGTTGGCGATGATCGTGGACTTGCCATCGGCCATCTTGAGTGCACGGCCGCGGCCGGAAAGCGAGGGATTCGTCATGAAATAAGTATGCGCCGAAAACGCATCCTCGCGGGAGGATTTCGGGTCGCGTGTGTAAGTCGCGTCCGGGTTCATTTTCCAGCTCTGCGCCTCGTCTTTCAGCAGCGCCACCATGATCTGGTTCAGCACTTGCTCATGCACGGTGGGATTCTCTATCGGCACCAGGGCTTCAACGCGCCGGTCGAGATTGCGTGGCATCCAGTCCGCCGAGGAAATGAAGACCTTGGCATTCGGCGATGGCAATCCTTGTCCGTTGCCGAAGCAAACGATGCGGCCATGCTCCAAGAAGCGTCCGACAATGCTTTTCACGCGGATGTTGTCGGATAGGCCCGGAACGCCCGGTTTCAGACAGCAAATCCCGCGAATGACGAGATCGATCTGGACGCCCGCCTGGCTTGCTTTGTAAAGACCGTCGATGATTTGCGGGTCGACCAGCGAATTGAGCTTCGCCCAAATCGCCGCGGGTTTTCCGGCGCGCGCGTGTACGATCTCTTCCTGGATGCAATCGATCAGCCGCCCGCGCAGGCTAAGTGGCGAGATTGCGATTTTCTCGAGGGCCTGCGGTTCGGCATTGCCCGTGATGAAATTGAATAGCTGCGCCGCGTCCCGTCCAAGCGCCGGATCCGAACTGAAGAGAGAAAGGTCGCTATAAACTTTCGCTGTCTGCGGATGATAATTGCCCGTACCGAAATGCACATAAGAGCGAAGCTGTCCGCTCTCGCGCCGGACAACGAGACTTACTTTGGCGTGCGTCTTCAACTCAATGAAGCCATAAACGACTTGCACGCCGGCGCGCTCCAGATCGCGCGCCCATTTTATGTTCGCCGCTTCGTCGAACCGCGCCTTCAATTCCACCAATGCGGTGACCGATTTGCCGGCTTCCGCCGCTTCGATGAGCGCGCTGACGATGGGGGAATCCTGCGATGTGCGATAGAGCGTCTGCTTGATTGCCACGACATTGGGATCCGCCGCCGCCTGGCGTAAGAACTGCACCACCACGTCGAACGTCTCGAACGGATGATGGACGATGATGTCCTTCGCGCGGATGGCCGCGAAACAATCGCCCCCGTGATCGCGAATGCGTTCTGGAAAGCGCGCGTTGTAAGGCTTGTATTGCAAATCTGGCCGCTCCGGCACGATGAGGCGGCGTGTGTCCGACAATCCCATCATGTGATCGACGATCACAAGATCGGCCGGACCAAGCGATAGATGGTCGGCAATGAAATGGCGCAAGCCCTCGGGCATCGAGGCCTCGCATTTCATATGTATGACAGATCCGCGACGGCGGCGTTTGAGAAGCGTCTCAAACAACCGAACCAAATCTTCAGCCTCTTCTTCCACCTCCACGTCACTGTCGCGCAGGAGACGGAACAAGCCCGAGCCGTTGATCGCATGACCTGGAAACAGCTTGTCGAGATATAGCACGAAGACATCTTCAAGCGCGATGAAGCGGACGCGATCGCTTGGGAGACGCAGAAAGCGCTGCAGCTGCGGGGGCACTGGCAGAAGCGCCTTCACGGCCTTTTTGTCTTTCTTGCGCGTCAAATCCAACGCAAGGGTGAAACCGAGATTGGGGATGAATGGAAACGGATGCGCCGGATCGAGCGCCAGTGGCGTCAGCACTGGAAAAATCTGTTCACGAAATTCCTTGTCGAGCCACGCCCGTTCGGATTCTTCCAACTCGTTGGGCTCGACAACCGCGATACCTGCGGCGCGGATTTCATCCTGCAGTGTAACCCAGATCGCTTGCTGATCGGCGATGAGCTGGCTCGCCATCGCATCGACGCGTTCCAGTTGCTGCGCGGGGGTGAGACCGTCATCGCTCGGCGTCGCAACATTGGCGGCAACCATGCCTTTGAGGCCGGCGACGCGCACCATGTAGAACTCGTCGAGGTTCGAGGCGGAGATCGAGAGGAACCGGAGCCGCTCGAGCACGGGATGGCGCTTGTTCTGCGCTTCCTCCAGGACGCGGCGGTTGAACGC
>DASZML010000151.1:0-19316 GCA_035551875.1 Rhizomicrobium sp. | reverse complement strand
GCGGTCGGCGGGCTGATCGTCCTCATTATCCTGTTCCGGCTTATCTTCGGCGGTGCTGCGCCGTCGCAATATGTGACCGGCGAGATCACGCAAGGACCGCTCGCCGTGACGGTGAGCGCGACAGGAACGCTCGCGCCGCGCGATCAAGTGGATGTGGGTTCGGAAGTGTCTGGCCGCATCGATGCGCTTTATGCCGACTACAACGATCACGTTACCAAGGGCGAAAAGCTCGCGCGCATTAATACCGATCAGCTGATGGCGCAGCTCGATCAGGCGCGCGCAACCCTCTCCCAGGCACAAGCGACGCTGAAGCAAGATGCCGATACCGTCGCCCGTTACGCAAAGTTGCGAAAGAGCAACGCCGTGTCGCCGCAGGAATACGATACGGCTATCGGTGACTATGGCCGTGCGAAGGGCGGCGTCGCCCTCGCCGACGCCACCGTAAAATCCGACGCGACGATGCTCACCAAAGCGACGATCTTCGCGCCGATCGATGGTGTGGTGCTCGACCGCAAAGTCAGCGTTGGTCAAACCGTCGTCGCAGCGATGACGACGCCGGTACTTTACACGCTCGCGAGCGATCTTTCGCAGATGGAATTGGATGTCGATATCGACGAAGCCGATGTCGGCTCCGTGCGCGCAGGGCAGCCTGCCAGTTTCACGGTTGACGCCTATCCCAACCGAACGTTTGAAGCCAAGCTTATCCAGGTTCGCAATGCGCCGCAGACCGTTCAGAACGTCGTGACGTACAAAGGCGTCCTGATCGTGCCCAACAAACAGTTTCTGCTGAAGCCGGGCATGACGGCCACGGCAACGATCACAGCGGCCAGGATCAACAGTGCATTGAAAGTACCGAACGCGGCATTGCGCTTCATCGCGCCAGACGAAATCTCCAGCAAAGCGCCACCGCCGCCATCTGGTGCCGGAGAAGGCCGCGTATGGACGGAAGATGGCCGCACACTCAAAGCACACGATCTGAAGCTTGGACCGACGGACGGACGCAATACGCAAATCCTGTCCGGCGATCTCAAAGCCGGCGACAAAGTCGTCACCGATCTCAAAGCACCTGAAACCGGCAAATGACAGCGCCGCTCATCGCGCTTCGCAATGTCTCCAAGATTTATGGCAAGGGCGAAGCTGCTGTTGCCGCGCTCGCCGGTATCGATCTGACGATCAACAATGGTGAGTTCGTCGCGGTGATGGGGCCATCGGGCTCCGGCAAATCCACGACGATGAATATTCTAGGATGTCTCGATACACCGACAGGCGGCCATTATTATTTTCGCGGTGCCGATGTCGGCACACTCGACCGGGATCAACTGGCGCTCTTGCGTCGCTATTACATCGGCTTTGTGTTTCAAGGTTTCAATCTGCTGAAGCGCACGACGGCGGTTGCAAATCTCGAGTTGCCGCTGGTCTATCGCGGCGTTCCCAAGGCCGAACGTCACAAGCGAGCGTTGGAAGTGCTTGACCAGGTCGGACTATCCGATCGTGCCAACCACACCAGTGCGGAATTGTCAGGCGGTCAGCAACAGCGCGTCGCAATCGCACGCGCGCTCGTGACCGATCCATCCGTTGTGTTCGCCGATGAGCCGACCGGCAACCTCGATAGCCAGAAGAGCCACGAGATCATGGCGCTTTTGCGCAAATTGAACGACGAGAATGGCATCACCATCGTTCTGGTCACGCATGAAGAAGATGTGGCTGCTTATGCCAAGCGCCAAGTGCGATTCCACGATGGCAAGATCGTTTCGGACACTGCGAATACGGTGCGCGGATGATCGCGAACGCATTCCTTCTTGCCCTGCGCGAGATCCGCAACAATCTGATGCGCGCGGCGCTGACCACGCTCGGCATCATCATCGGTGTCGGCGCGGTGATCGCGATGGTGTCGCTCGGCACGGCCGCCACAACGGGCGTGACATCGCAGATTTCCGCCATGGGCCGCAATCTGCTTGTCATCATCCCCGGCTCCAACCGCGGGCCGCCGACTGGCGCTGCGCCTTTCACGATTGCCGATGCCGATGCTGTTGCAAGAGAAGTCCCGGGTCTGGAAGCCGTCGCTCCGGAATCAGAGGAACAAGTCGTTGCGATAAACGCGAACAACAATCACTCGACACAAGTCGTGGGAACGACCAATGCCGCATTCGTCGCACGCTCCTGGGACCTGGAAGAAGGCCGCCAGTTCACGCTCGGTGAGTTGCGCGCCGGCAAAGCGGTGTGCGTGATCGGCGAGACCGTGCGCAAACAATTGTTCGGCGCGGCCAATCCCATTGGCGATAAAATGCGCGTGGACAAAGTGTCTTGCGAAGTCGTCGGACTGCTTCGTTCCAAAGGCCAGTCCAGTTTCGGACAAGATCAAGACGACGTCATCATCATGCCGATCGAGGCGGTGCAACGGCGCATTGCCGGCAATACCAATGTCAATGTGATCCTGGTGTCGGCAGCGAATGCGGCCGATGTCATGCATATAAAGGGACAGCTCGAATTGTTGATGCGCGAGCGCCGCCACCTTGTTGCCGGTGTCGCCGACAATTTCGACGTCAACGACATGCAAGAAATTCTGCGCACCGTGCAATCGACGACCGCGATTCTCACAGCCTTTCTCGCAGCCGTGGCGGCTGTGAGCCTTCTCGTCGGCGGCATCGGCATCATGAACGTGATGCTGGTGTCGGTGACGGAACGCACCCGCGAGATCGGCATCCGTCTCGCGATTGGTGCACGCGCGCGCGATGTGCTGCTTCAGTTCTTGATCGAAGCGGTGGTGATGAGCGCGCTCGGCGGCATCATCGGCATAGCGATCGGTCTGTCAGGGTCAGCAGCAGCAGCGCATGCGCTGAAACTGCCCTTCGTGTTTCAACCCGGCGTGATTTTGATCGCCGTGCTGTTCTCGGCCGGTGTGGGCGTCGCGTTCGGCTATTTCCCGGCGAGACGTGCTGCGCGCCTCGATCCAATCGAGGCGCTCAGGCACGAATAGTTCAGCCGTGATGGGCTGGCGGTGCTGGTGGCGCCGGCGGAGCCGAGGGCGCGGGAACGTTCGGCACCGGTGGAACTGGCGGCACAGGCGGAATGCGCATCGAATGGTGATCGTCGCCATCACCGATATGAACGTCGGCCATTCCGCTTGAACTCATGTGACCCGTATAGGACTTGATCCAGATATCGCCCGAACCCATCGCACTGATGGAGGGGTTGACGGCATTGCCGCCGAAATCGAGATCGCCACCACCGACAATCGACACCTTCAGCGGATTGGCCGTGCCGCTCGCGATCTTCACGTTACCAGAACCCGCGGTTGAAATGCTTACAGCCCCATTGACGGCGCCCACATCCAAGTCACCGGAACCGGCGATACTCGCAGTCAGTCCCGCGCCAACCCCGGAGATTGTCGTTTCGCCCGAACCGGCGACGGAAATATCTGCCATGCCTCCGATGCGGCCGATCCTAACGTCGCCCGATCCCGCAACATCGAGGGACAAGGTTGTATTTACGCCGACAATGGAGATGTCACCGGAACCTGCAACTTTGATTTTCGCATCGTTCGCATGACCGATCTTCATATCGGAAGAGACGCTCTCGACATCGACGTGGCCAAGATCGCCTGTCGTCAGATCGCCGATCATGTGGCGCGCCGTTAGATCGGAACCACGCGGCGCAAGGATCGTGACCTTCACGGTCTCTTCGTTGACGTCCGAATAGTCGAACCACTTCGACACGTCCCAGACCGAGAAGTTGCGGACGCTTTCGTCCGGTCCCGAAATCCGGACAACGCCGCCGCCATCGCTGACATGCATGCTGTTCACGAGATAGCGCGGCCCTTGCACGGCAACCGATGTCGAATTGCCGTTACCCGTCCCTATCGTCACGTCGGCGACAACATGATCGAGGGAGATCGAACGCGCCTGGTAGTTTTGGTTCGGCTGCTTGATCCAGGTGTGATCCTGGCCCGCATCGGCGCCGCCGGCGGAAATCAGGAACGCAGCAGCCGCCGCGCCTCCGAACATCGATTTAATTCTGCTCTGCATATCCAAAACTCCTAGGCCGTCCCCGCCTTCTAAGGGACAGATAGGCTGTCCCCACTGGTGCGGTTAGAACGGTATTTTTGCAAGCCCGCGATGCGAAGTCCGCAGGCGGCTAAACTAGTGGCAAATCTGGGAAAAATTCAGGCGACGAGCCGGTAGCCGCCGCTTTCCGTGACCAGGATCTGTGCCTGGCCGGGATTGTTTTCGATCTTCTGGCGCAGCCGGTAAATGTGGGTTTCGAGCGTGTGCGTCGTCACCGCAGGATTATAGCCCCACACTTCGTGCAGCAACGTCTCGCGCGGAACCGTATCGCCCGAACGATAGAGAAACTTCAAGATATTCGTTTCTTTTTCCGTGAGACGGATTTTCTTTTCCGCCGGATCGACGAGGATCTTCGCGCTTGGCCGAAATGTATACGGCCCGATGCGATAGACCGCTTCCTCGTTCTGTTCGTGATTGCGAAGATGTGCATGGATGCGCGCCATCAACACCGCGAACCGAAACGGTTTGGTCACGTAGTCGTTCGCGCCGGAATCCAAACCTTCAATCGTGTCGGCATCGGAATCGGCGGCGGTCAGAAGAACGATCGGGCATGTGATGCCCTCGTCGCGCAGCGAACGGCAAAGTCTACGGCCATCGCCATCGGGCAAGCCGACATCGAGGATCATGAATTCGTATAGGCCTTCTTTCGCGAGGGCTTTTCCTTCCGCCACGGAACCAGCTTCGACAGGTGCGTACTCTCCCGTTGCGGCAAGCTGTTCGGCGAGCGAACTGCGCAGCATCGTGTCGTCATCGACCAGAAGAACCCGTTTGGCGCTCGGCATTTCTCGATCCCATCCACGGCGGTGAGCCGCCTTGTCCGTGAAACTCTACCCGGATTTGCGGCTGCGGTGTATGTGGGGATCATGGCCACGAGGCGAAAGACCCGCCCAATTTCGCGGAAAGGTAAACCTGCCACAACAAAGCGTAAAAGCGCTTTGGCTGTTGGTCCGGTGGAACGCGCGGCCGCAGAACTGCGTGCGGGAAAGCCTATTGCCATCGTCGATGGTCGCGAAATCGTGATCGCTTATGCGGTCGAGACAATCGCGCAGAAGACGCTCGCAACGCTTCGCAAGAACAAGCCCTCGCTCGTGCTGACATACGCGCGTGCGCGGACACTGAAGATCAGACTCTACACATCGGACGTCGTGGCCTTGCCAATAGCTGCTGATGCGGCAGCTGACGGTCTGCGCGCTATCGCCGATCCGACGGCCGATATGTCGGCCCCGTTGAAAGGGCCCTTCGACGCGAAGCGCGAGAAACTTCCACGCGGATTTGCAGGCGCTATCCGGCTAGCAAAGTTCTCCGAGCTCTTACCGTCGGTTGTCGCGATGCGGGTGGCGTCTGCACCGAAAGCAATCCCGCGCGTCGAGCTTGCCGATGTTCTTTCGTTTGAAAGCCAGATCGCGAAGACGCTCGCCATCGTGACGCGCGCGCGTGTACCGCTTGAAGGTGCTGAGAAGACCGAGCTCGTGGCGTTTCGCTCTGCCGATGGCGGACCAGAACACTATGCGATTGTGATCAACGCGCCTTCGACATCGCAGCCTGTTCTGGCGCGCGTGCATTCGGAATGCTTCACCGGCGATCTGCTTGGTTCACTCAAGTGCGATTGCGGACCGCAATTGCGCGGCGCCATCGCAGCGATTTCCAAAAATGGCGGCGGCGTTCTGATCTATCTCACCCAAGAAGGCCGCGGCATCGGCCTTGTCAACAAACTGCGTGCCTATCGTTTGCAGGATCAGGGTTTCGATACGTTGGAAGCGAACGAGCGCCTCGGCTTCGAAGCCGATGAGCGCTTGTATGACGTCGCGGCAAAAATGCTGAAGCTGCTGGGCTACAAATCCGTGCGCTTGATGACCAATAATCCGGACAAGGTGTCAGCGCTCGAAGCGGCAGGCATCGAAGTCGCCAAACGCGTCCCGCATGCCTTCGCCAGCAACGTCCACAACGAGAATTACCTGGCTACAAAGGCTCGGGCAGGACACATCTTCTGATCCGGCAAATTCTGCCCAGCGATCTTCATAACCACTCAAATCCCGAGCAAATCCGGGGCTAAACCGCTGGCAAGCCGCTTGCAGCTATCGCAAGCGGAGGCCAACAGAATGTCTGTCCCCGACTTTGCCCAAGGCGTAACCAGTTCCGGTTACTGGGCTGCGCATTTGAAAAACCTGCATCCGCAGGCGACGGACGTTGCTGCCAAGACGGATGCATCGTCGGCGGCCCCGACAACCAAGACAGCCGCGACCGACACCGATCACAAATCCTTCTGGGACAATCTGTGGGATACGGTGAATCCGCTGGAGCATTTTCCGGTGGTCAGCACGATCTACGACAAAGTCACGCACAATCATGTCGGCGACCTAGAAAAAGTCGCAGGCGATACGCTGTATGGCGGCCCGATGGGCCTTGCGAGCTCGCTCGCGAACGTCGCATTCGAGCATATCACCGGCAAAAGCTTCGGCGATATGGTGATGGGCTGGATCACCGGGGACGATGACAGCAAACCCGATACGGTGATGGCCAATAAGGCCACAACGACATCTGCAACGCCACTCGATAAAACTGCGCTTGCGCCTTCTTCGATCGCCCCGCTTGTTCCGCAGACGGCAACGGTCGCAACTGCCGCGCCCACACCCTTGCAATCGAATATTCCGAGTGTCGATAACAATGCTCTGATCGCTGCGCTACAGCGCAGCGGTGCCAGCGTCGATATGCAAGCACGCGCAGTGGATGCCTATCGCCGCACCATGAACATGAATGCGGTAACGGCGCCAGCCACAAGCACAATCCACTAATCAACCGCGCGTGCCGAAGATGGCGCTGCCGACGCGCACATGCGTGGCGCCGAACTTGATAGCAGTTTCGAAATCGTCACTCATACCCATGCTTAGATAAGGCAAAGCATGATCGCGGGCGAGTTTTTGCAGCAATGCGAAATGTAATGCCGGGTTCTCACCCACTGGCGGAATGCACATCAAGCCTTTTACCGGCAGTTTCAGTTCGTCGCGGCAAAGCGCGATGAACGACGGCGCATCCTGCGGCGAAACACCGCCCTTCTGATCTTCTTCACCCGTGTTCACCTGAATGAAGAGCGTCAGCGATTTGTTTTGCTTTTCCAGCTCAGCCTTCAACGCATGGGCGAGCTTGGGCCGGTCGAGGGAGTGGATCGCATCGAACGTCTCGATGGCTTCACTCGTCTTGTTCGATTGGAGCGGCCCGATCAGGTGCAATTCGATATCAGAAAATTGCGCACGTAACGCAGGCCATTTTCCCATCGCTTCCTGCACACGATTCTCGCCGAACATGCGATGACCGGCATCAAGAACGGGACGTATCGCTTCGGCGTCGTGCGTCTTGGAAACTGCTATGAGCGTCGTTGACGATGCCGGCGCGACAGCCTTCTTCCGCGCGGCATCGATACGCGCAACAATACCGGCAAGATTGGCAGCGGAATCGATCATCGATGGCAGACAAGCGCGCGCGCGACCAACTGGCAAGAGCGGCGTCGGCATTCCGCCAGCCGCATCTGCCGTCGCTCGTGTTGATGACCGACGACACACGCCTGCCCGATCCAATCGCTGCGGCCCGTCAATTGCCACGCGGCAGTATGATCATCGTGCGTTCGCGCGACGATAGTCGACTCGTCGAGTTAGCGCGCGAGCTGAAACCTATTGCTCGAGCACGCTCACTTCTCTTGCTAGCCGCACTATCAACAAAAGCAATCGACATCGATGGAATTCACTTGTCTGAGACACGCGCGCATGAGGCCGCGCATTGGCGCGCGCGTCATCCTAACTGGATCATTACCGCAGCCGCGCATTCGCTGAGCGCAGCCGCACAAGCGCGATACGCCGACGCGATCCTGCTCTCGCCCGTGTTTCAGACGCGAAGTCACTCCGGTGCCGCGACGCTCGGTCCTATCAAGGCGCGAGTCATCGCGCGCCTCATCGACAAGCCGGTCTATGCGCTTGGCGGGATCGACGCCCACACTGTGAAGCACCTCAGGGACGCCACGCTCGCAGGCATCGCGGCCATCGGGGCGCTCGACCCGGCCGCGCCTTAACCGCATTTCGCGTTCGAGTGCGTGTCCCCCATCCGTTAAACCCTTATAATCAAACGGCAAGCACACATTCTCCGGGGTGTTGCGCCGTTGCACACCCTCTTCCACCCCGATATAAGCCGCCTCCGGGGTCGTTTGGGCCGTATGGCCAAAAACAAGGTTCGAAGGATTATGCGGTTCTCGATTGCAGCCCTTTCTATTGTTTCTTCCGCATTGCTGTTGGCCGGCTGCGGCTCGGACAGCGACAACGACATGCCCGACACTGCGACGGGTTCGACCGCAATCAGCTCGACGAGCAACCACATCACGCTGGGCGTGAACTCGTATCTCTGGCACGCCGCGCTGGACACGTTGGCATTCATGCCATTGCAGTCAGCCGATCCATTCGGCGGCGTCATCCTGACCGACTGGTATTCCGATCCGTCCGATCCCAACGAGCGCATGCGTGCAAACATCTACATTCTCGATCGCACGTTGCGCGCAGACGGGTTGAAGATTGCTGTTTTCCGCCAAACGAAGACCGGCGACACCTGGGCCGACGCGCAGGTCAATCCAGACACCGCGACCAAGCTTGAAGACGCGATACTTACACGCGCGCGCGAGCTGCGGCTCGCCGCCGAACCCTCTCGCAGTTAATCGAATCTCGCTGTAAGCCTTTTCATGCCGCCGGGCTCGCAGCCCGGTAAAGGCGGTCAAGAAAGGCTTTGCGATGGCGCGCTACAACGCCAAAGAATCAGAGAAGCGCTGGCAGGACGTATGGTCCTCGCGTGGCACCTTCGTTGCGTCGAACACCTCGGATAAACCGAAAGCTTATGTGCTGGAGATGTTTCCCTATCCATCGGGGCGAATCCACATGGGCCACGTCCGCAATTATACGATGGGCGATGTGCTGGCGCGTTTTCGCCGCGCGCAAGGGTTCAACGTGCTGCACCCGATGGGATGGGATGCGTTCGGATTGCCAGCGGAAAACGCTGCGCGCGATTCCGGCGTGAACCCGCGCGAATGGACCTACGCCAACATCGCCGCCATGCGCCGCGAATTGCAGATGATGGGCCTGGCGATCGACTGGAGCCGCGAATTTGCGACCTGCGATCCGGAATATTATTCGCAGCAGCAGAAACTGTTCGTCGAGTTCTTCAAAGCTGGTCTCGTCTATCGCGCCGAAGCGGATGTGAACTGGGATCCGATCGATCAAACCGTGCTTGCCAATGAGCAAGTGATCGACGGCAAAGGCTGGCGCTCCGGCGCGCCTGTCGAGCGCAAAAAGCTCTCGCAGTGGTTCTTCAAGATCACCGAATTCAGCGACGATCTGCTGTCAGCTTTGGACCAGCTGGATCGCTGGCCGGAAAAAGTCCGCACGATGCAGAAGAACTGGATTGGGCGTTCGGAAGGCCTGCGCTTCGCGTTCGATTTGTCCAATGGCGAAAAGCTGGACGTGTTCACGACCCGGCCGGATACGCTATTCGGCGCAAGCTTTGTCGCGATCTCACCGGATCATCCGCTGGCATCGGCACTGGCTAAATCCGATCTCAAAGTCGCGGCGTTCATCGAGGAATGTCATCGCACCGGTACATCGGAAGCCGCCATCGAAACAGCCGAGAAGTTGGGCTACGACACCGGCATCACGGCGACACATCCCTTCGATCCGAGCTGGAAGTTACCGGTGATGATCGCGAACTTTGTGCTGATGGGTTACGGCACTGGCGCGATCTTCGGTTGCCCCGCGCATGATCAGCGCGATCTGGATTTCGCGAACAAATACAAGTTGCCGGTTCTGCCCGTCGTCATTCCCGAAGGCGAAGATCCAAAGACATTCCACGTCGGCAAGGCCGCCTATGTCGGACCAGGCAAGCTTGCCAATTCGCGCTTTCTGGATGGATTGGACGTCGACGCGGCAAAAAATGCAGCGATCACGCGCATCGAGAACGATGGGCGCGGTACGCGCACGGTGAATTATCGCCTGCGCGATTGGCTCGTGTCGCGCCAACGGCCGTGGGGCTGCCCGATCCCGATGATCCGTTGCGCGAAGTGCGGCTACGTGCCTGCGAAGGAATCAGACCTGCCGGTGAAATTGCCGGACGATTTGAAATTCGAAAGCGCCGGCAATCCGCTCGTGTCGCACCCGACATGGAAGCATGTCGATTGCCCGCAGTGCGGCGGCAAGGCCGAACGCGAAACCGATACATGCGACACCTTCGTGGACTCATCATGGTACTTCGCGCGCTTTACCGATCCGAAGTCAGAGAAGCCGGTGAACGCGAAAGCCGCGGCCTATTGGCTGCCGGTCGATCAGTATATCGGCGGAATCGAGCATGCGATCCTGCATCTGCTCTACGCGCGCTTCTTCACGCGCGGATTGCACAAGTTGGGTTACACGAATGTCGATGAGCCATTCACGGGATTGTTCACGCAAGGCATGGTCTGTCACGAGACGTACAAAGGCCACAACGGCGAATGGCTCACGCCCGACGAAGTGGAGAAGCGCGACGGACAAGCGTATCTGAAGGGCACCAACGTCAAAGTGACCGTCGGCTCTTCGGAGAAGATGTCGAAGTCGAAAAAGAACGTCATCGCTCCGGAATCAATCATCGACGTGTACGGCGCGGACACGATCCGCTGGTTCATGCTGTCCGACACGCCGCCTGAGCGTGACATCGAGTGGACGGACGAAGGCGCATCCGGCTGCTGGCGTTTCGTGCAGCGCATCTGGCGTCTGATCGACGAATCCGGCGAATTGTCAGCGCCTGGTACCAAGCCGGGTAATGTCGAAGGTGCATCGCTCGAATTGCGCCGCGCGACTCACAAGGCGATTGCCGCCGTCACGAACGATTTGGAAAACCTGCGCTTCAATCGCGCGGTTGCGCAAATCTACACGCTCGCCGGCGCAATCACTGACGGTGTCGATCCGGCTGCGAAGCGGGAAGCGCTGGAAGCACTGACCATATTATGCGGCCCGATGATGCCGCATCTGGCGGAAAGCTGCTGGGAGTGCCTTGGCCATAAGACTTTGCTGGTCGACGCGCCATGGCCCAAAGCCGATCCTGCACTGACACGGTCTGACAGTGTCACCATCGGCGTTCAGGTGAACGGCAAATTGCGCGGATCGCTGGAAATCGCGCGCGGTTCGGACAACAAGTCCGTGGAAACGGCCGCGTTGACGCTGGATGGCGTCGTTCGCGCGCTTGAAGGCAAGGCGCCCAAGCGTGTTATCGTGGTGCCTGAGCGGATCGTGAACATCGTCGCATGAAAATTATCTATCGCTTTATTGCTGTAACCGGCTGCGCGTTAGCGTTGGCAGGATGCGGATTCCACCCGCTTTACGGAACGCATGCGGGCAATCTTGGCGCACGGCAGATATTTTCTTCGATCTATGTCGATCCGATCGAACATGAGCGCATGGGATACGAGCTGCGCAATCAGTTGATCGATCAATTGCGCGGTGTCGAGCACCCAGCTGAGGCGCTTTATCATCTGCACGTCACCGTGACCGAAACGCGCGAAGGCGTTGCGCTCCAGAACGATGCGACAGTCACGCGTTACGATCTCGCGATTCGCGCCAAATACGAACTGACGGATAAAAACCTGAAGTCGGTATACAAAGGCGAAGAATCGACGCTCGAATCTTTCGACGTCGCGCAATCGCCCTATGCATCGCTGTCTGCGCAAGAAGACTCCGAGCGCAGCGCTGCCGCCGATATCGCGCAGCACATCACGCTCGATCTTTCGGTGCACTTCGCGCACGATCACTGATATGATCGTTAAATCTCAGGATGCCGATCGTTTCGCTGCCAAACCTCCGGCTTCGTTGAAGGCTGCGCTGGTATTCGGGCCGGATCAGGGCTTGGTCCACGAACGCGCTGAGAAAATTGCGCGAACGGTTGTGGATGATCTGAAAGATCCGTTCCGTGTTGTCGACTTCGAGGAATCTGTACTGAACGCCGATGGCGCGCGACTGTTCGATGAAGCGGCGGCAATCTCGATGATGGGCGGACGGCGTGTCATACGCATCCGCAGCGGCGGCAACACGCTTGCCAAACTGTTCGAGTCATTTCTCGATGAGCCCATAGGCGATGCGCTGATCGTCGTCGAAGGGGGCGATCTGGCGAAAAATTCGACGCTACGCAAAGTGTTCGAGGAATCCAACGATGCTGCCGCCATCCAATGCTACGGCGATAGCGAACAGAGCCTCTCTGGTGTCGTGCGCGATGCGTTGAAAGCGCAAGGCCTTTCGATTTCGGCCGAGGCTTTGGACGATGCGGTTTCGCGCCTCGGTTCGGACCGCGGCGTGACGCGCCGGGAGATTGAGAAGCTCGCGCTCTATGCGCATGGCCAGAAAAACGTCTCGCTCGAAGATGTGCGCGCAACACTGGGCGATGAGTCCGAAGTACGCGTCGAGGAAGTTCTAGACGCCACAGGCGAAGGCGATCTGAAACGTCTCGATCTGGCGCTGGAGCGCGTCTGGGCTGACGACATGAATGCCATTGCGGTTGTGCGCTCGGCACTTGGCCATTTTCAGAAACTGCTTTCGGCGAAAGCCGCGACAGATCGTGGCGAGTCAATCGATGGAGCCATGCGCAAGATGTGGCCGCCGATCCATTTCAGCCGTACCAGTTCGTTCAAAGCGCAAGCGACGCGCTGGAACGAAGACAAGCTCGGCGAAGCGCTCGATCTGCTTCTGGAAACCGAGGCGCTGTGTAAAACGACTGCCGTCCCCGGCGAAGCGGTTCTCGGTCGCGCGCTATTCAACATCGCCGCGATGGCACGCGCGCGCTGATGCTCAAAGTTCGCGTCATTCCCTGTCTCGATGTGAAAGACGGCCGCGTCGTCAAAGGTGTGAACTTCGTCGGCCTACGCGATGCCGGCGATCCCGTCGAACAAGCGATGATCTATGACAAGGCCGGCGCCGACGAACTCTGCTTCCTCGACATCACGGCTTCACATGAAAAGCGTAGCATCCTCCTCGATGTCGTACGGCGCGCGGCGGAAGCCTGTTTCATGCCGCTCACCGTCGGCGGCGGGGTTCGTACGCTCGATGATATTCGCGCGCTGTTGCTCGCGGGCGCTGACAAGGTCTCGATCAACACGGAGGCGGTGAAGCGTCCCGAGTTCGTGCGCGAGGCGGCGGAGAAATTCGGCAGCCAGTGCATCACCGTCGCAATCGATGCCAAGCAAACCGCGCCGGGTAGGTTCGAGGTCTTCACACATGGCGGCCGCAACGCCACCGGCATCGACGCCGTCGAACACGCAAAGAAGATGGTCGAATACGGCGCGGGCGAAATCCTGCTCACTTCGATGGACCGCGATGGCACTAAGAAGGGCTACGACATCCCCCTGACCCGCGCGATTTCGGATGCGGTTTCGGTCCCGGTTATTGCGTCAGGCGGCGTGGGGTCTGTGGATGATCTTGTGGATGGAATCGTGGATGGCCATGCATCTGCTGTGCTGGCCGCGTCCATCTTCCATTTCGGCACGGTAAGCGTCGGAGAAGCCAAGGAAAAACTCGCTTTGGCCGGTGTGGCGGTTCGCCCCGCCTAATATTTTTCGCCGCGATTGATGACACATTTGTTTCATGCCTGACTCATCCCATACGGGGTTTGTCTTCAGGCAGGAACCTCGCGCGTAACGACGCGAGGAAACAAACGCATGGGTCCGCAGATCGAATTGAAGCTGGGCGTGCAGGAAGACATCTTCCCGCCGAAGCGCTTCGCGCCGCCCGCGCTTGTCGATACCCCGATGAAGACGCGTAGCCATCCGGCCGCCGTAAAAGCGCGCGCCGCGATTCTGCCGCGCGACATTCCTACGGAAGACGCGTTCCGCCTCACACTGCTGCAATGCCAGTGGCATATCGCGGCAAATATCTCCGCCGTTGTCGAAGCGCGCGAGATCGAAGGCTTGCACCAGATGCGCGTGGGCTTCAGGCGCTTACGCGTGGCGTTCACATCTTTCGGCAAACACTTCCGCAACACTGAACTCGACACATTGAAAGATCGCGCCAGGCGCATGGCGGAGAACCTTGGGCCTGCGCGCGATCTCGACGTTTTCACGGAAGAGTTGTTGGAACCGGCAGCGAAAGCGAATGGCGCGGTCGAATCCTTCGAGCTTCTGCGTTCGCGCGCCAACGATGCACGCCGGACGGCTTGGGACTTCGCCGTAACGCACGTGCTGTCGCCATCCTTTGCCACGTTCATGGGTGATCTGAATTCGGCTGTGGAGCGTCGCATCTGGCTCGATCATTCCAAAGATCATGCGGCGTTCGACATGCCGGCGCAGGATATGGCCGCTGAGGTCCTGAACGGCCGACTCAAGATGGCGAAGAAAAAAGCTAAAAGCTTGAGCGATGGTTCTGATGAGCAGATCCACCAGTTGCGGATCGCGCTCAAGAAGCTCCGCTACACGGGCGAATTCTTTTCGCCGCTGTATGAGAAGGATGAAGTCGAGGAATTCGGCGAGCGCCTCTCCAAGATGCAGGACAGCCTCGGCGCGGTGCATGACGTCGTTGTCGCGCGCGAAACCTTGGCACGTCTAACGGCTGGCGCGAACGATCATTCCGATTCCGGAATCTCCTTCGCTGCCGGCATCGTCTATGGCTGGCATCTCGACCGCGCCACGCACATCTTCAAAAAGAGCGTGAAACGCTGGAAGAAGTTTTCGCGCACCGAACCGTTCTGGAAGAACGAGACCAAGCACTGATGCGCGAGACATTCGACCCAGCGAAGGCGGAAACCTATCCGCCGAATATCCAGGCTATTATCAAACGCCAAGCGCCGACGAGCGCGTGGCTCAACCAGCAGATTCTCGAACTCGATGTCGACGGGGGTTGGGTGAAGATCACCTACGAACTTGGCGAACCGCACCTCAACCGCTTCGGCGCGTTGCATGGCGGCTCCATCGCTTGTGTGATGGACGACGTCCTCGCAGTCGCCGCGGGCATGGTCGCGAAGTGGGGCGAGATCGCGCCGACATTGGAAATGAAAGTCAGCTATCTCAATCAGGGCGGCGCGGGCAAACATTTCGCCGAAGCACGTGTGATGAAACGCGGCCGCCAGATCAACTTTCTCGACGCCACGCTTTCGCGCGAAGACGGCAAAGTCATTGCCACAGCGACCGCGACCATCATGATCGCGTCGCTCAAGCGCTCATAACTTCTCTTCCACCTCGTAGATCGGCGCATCGAAGACTGGCAGCACCGCGCTCACTTGCTGCTCGTTCTCGCTGTAGTAGCGACGCAACAAGATGAACATCGAAATCGTGCCGCCCAACGCGAGCAAAATGCCGTAAGACAGAGACGCGCCCGCCCATAACAGCGCCGCGGCCACGAGGCAGGCCGATGCGCCTCCTGCATCCCAACTCGCTTCCGTCGCGATGTGAAAGCGCATTACGCAGGGAGAATTCTTCGCTTCGTTGTAAACCGCTGTCATCATCGTCGGCACATAGAAAGCCGTTACAAGCGCGCCGGTCGCGTTCGCAATCACGGCAAACAAGGGATGTCCGAAGCTCGCAGCGCGCAGGATCACATTCGCGCCATGCGTTCCGGCCGCGAACCACACTGCGCGCTTGCCATGACCTGCATCGATGGAACGGCCGAGCAGCAATCCCAACACCGCACCGACGAACGCGGCAATCGCCATCGCGCCACCAAACTTCGCGAAGTTTTCGCCAAGCGAAATGAACAGCGCGATTTGCCAGCAGAAATAATATCCCGCGGCACTCCAGGAATCGGCGGCGAAGATCAACATGCTGCCGCGCGCGCTTTTGAAGAGGCCGGGCGCTTCTTGCGGGATCGGAACATTTGGCGTCCAAAAAATCGGAATTGCCGCAAACATCAATACAACCGCCGTGGCACCGAACGCGATGTGCGGACCGAACGATGTCAGCGTCCATCCGGTGATGAGCGGGCCGACGATGCCGATAACCGATGCAATGGCTTCGCGCGCGCCGATCTGATGGCCGCGATGTTCTTTGTCACCGAGCGACGCGAAATAGGCGTGATACGTCGTCCAGTAGATCGTATCGGCGACCGAGGACGTGCAGAGTAAGATGTAAAGCGCCGGGCCGATGCCATGCACATTCGCGAGCAAGGGATACTGCAGACCAGTCGCGAGCGTTCCGATGATGAAAAGCGGCTTTAGGCCAAAGCGTTTCGCTGCCGGCAAAATGAAAGGCCGAATGAGAAAGCGTCCGCCCAGAATTGCTGCGAATGATGCCAATACCGCCGGCGCCGGAACTCCGGCACGCAATAGAAAGACAGCGAAGAACGCACCGCCGCCAGAAAGCGCCAGCGCGTGAATGCCGTAATGCAGATTCAGAAGATTAACGGTGTTGTTGCGGAAGAAAGCCATGGAAGCTGTCCGTTACAGAAGAGATCGACGAAAGCCAATGCGCGCACCGCAGAGGCCGCGCACAAACGGAAGCCCCTCATGACAGAGGGCATCCAGCTAACGTGTTCTCATCACCAACATGACGCTTCGAATCCTCACAAGGATGCAGAAGTTTAACCGCTCCGCTCGCGCGCGCCAGTGACTAAAGAGCGAATTCGGCGATCACCGGCACATGATCCGACGGCTGCTTCCAGCCTCGAACCTCTTTCAGAATCGCGTGTGACGTCACCGCGCCCTTGAGCGCCGGACTTGTCCAGATGTGATCCAGCCGACGTCCACGATCCGATGCTTTCCAATCCAGTGCGCGATAGCTCCACCAGGAATAGATTTTCTGCTCCGGCGGAACAAAGGAGCGCGTGACGTCACTCCATTCGAAGGCGGCATAGACCTTGTTCAAAAGATCGACTTCGACCGGCGTGTGGCTGACGACATCGAGCAGCTGCTTGTGACTCCAGACGTCGTTTTCCAGCGGCGCAACATTCAGGTCGCCAACGAGAATCGCAGGTTGCGTGTTGCGGTCCCGGCGTTTGGCGAACGTCTCTTCCATCTCCCGCAGGAAAGCGAGTTTGTGCGCGAACTTGTTGTTGACCTTGGGATCGGGAATGTCGCCACCCGCCGGGACATAGAAATTGTGCAACTCAACGCCGTTCTCCAACGTCACGCCCATATGGCGGCAATCTCCCTTCGCGCAGAAATCTTGTGAAGCCTGACTACGGAAGGGGATGCGCGAGAGGATCGCCACCCCGTGGTAGCCCTTCTGGCCGTGGATCGCCTGATGGACGTAGCCGAGCTTGGCGAAATCCTTGGCCGGAAACAGGTCGTTGATGACCTTGGTTTCCTGCAAGGCAAGCACATCTGGTGCCTCCTTTTTGAGGAGCTTGGCGACGATCGGAAATCGCAGCCGGACAGAGTTTATGTTCCAGGTTGCGAGCTTCATTCTATGGCATTCCAGCCATGCGTGCGATGCAACACAAAACGCCGAAACAGAAATTCTTTTGCCATATCAGCCTTTTATCGTATCTTTGCGTGAGATTATTAATAATTGAACACTGAATACTTACAGAATTATTCATTGAAACGTTACGGACTGCCCCCTATATCCCACCTGTCCGGCAATGATGCCGGGAAAGATTTCCAGGCCGGTTCTACTGAACCAGCCAGATTTTAGGAGAGGCACTATGACCAACATTTTCACCCCCACGACTTCGCAGCCGTCCGGCTTCACCGCAACGCTTTCCAGCATCTTCATGACCGCAATGATCGTGCTCGTCGGCGCCGTGTCGATCGCGCAGTTCGCCGGCTAAGTCAGAACTTCCGGGATCTGTCCGCGGTTAGGCTCCCACCTTCCGGCATATCCCGAAGCGGCCAGCGGGCCCTCGGCGCGTATCCCAACGCATCGAACAGACCCAACTGGCTTCGTTCAACCCCCGCCCAAGCAACCATCGCGGCATTATCCGTGCACAGCTTGGGCGGGGGTATTTTTTTCTCGAAACCGTTTTCGTTCGCGAGTTTTGCGAGCGCCGAGCCGATAGCTTTGTTCGCCGCGACACCGCCGGCAACGACAAGCGACGGCGATGCCGCACTCGGGAAATCGCGGCGGAACATATCCATCGCAATGCGCGTGCGATCGGTGAGAATGTCGAGCACCGCAAATTGAAACGATGCCGCGAGATCGGCTTTCTGGCTCACTTTGAAATCCGCATCGCGCGCATACTGGCGCACCGCAGTCTTGAGGCCCGAGAACGAGAAATCTGCGCCACCACGGCCTTTTAGAGGCCTCGGCAGTGAAAAGCTTCTCGGATTCCCTTCGGTCGCGAGCCGCTCGATGTTCGGACCGCCCGGATAGGAAAGACCAAGTAGCTTGGCGGTTTTGTCGAACGCTTCACCCACCGCATCGTCGATGGTCGAACCGTAGAGTTTGTATTTGCCGACACCTTCAACGGCGAGCAGCTGGCAATGCCCACCGGAGATAAGAAGCAACAAGAACGGAAATTCGACGCCGTCTGTCATGCGCGCAGTCAGCGCATGTGCTTCGAGATGGTTGATGGCGATGAACGGCTTTCCACTTGCGAGCGACAGAGCTTTCGCAGTTGTGAGGCCAACCATCACCCCGCCAATCAGTCCCGGCCCGGCAGTCGCAGCAATCGCATCGACATCGCCGAGATCGCGTTTCGCTTCGGCGAGCGCCTGCTCGATCAGCGCGTCCAACGCCTCGATGTGTGCACGGGCGGCGATCTCCGGCACGACACCGCCATAGGGCGCATGATCTTCGAGCTGGCTCAACACGACATTCGATAGAATCGTGCCCGGCCCCGGCCCGCGCCCGCGCACCACGGCCGCCGCGGTTTCGTCGCAGCTCGTTTCGATGCCTAAGACCGTAAAGTCGCGCAAAGCCCGGTGCGGCCGTGTTAGTTTCGCGAGGCAGTCATTAGCCTGAACAGCCCACCGCCGCAAAGATTTCCATGCGCATCCTCATCACACGTCCCCTGGAAGATGCCACCAGCATGGCGGAGCGTTTGCGCGCCTTGGGATATTCGCCGGTTATTGTGCCGTTGCTGACAATTCATTTTCGCGACGGACCAGAAATCTCTCTGGACGGCGTGCAGGCAATTCTCACGACCAGCGCCAACGGCGTGCGCGCGATTGCGCGGCGAACACAGCGTCGCGAAATTCCGGTTTTCGCGGTTGGTCCGCAAACGGCCGAAGCCGCTAAGGCGCACGGCTTTAGTATGATTCATGACGCTGACGGCGATGCCGAAGCGCTAGCAGCCGCAATTCCGAAATGGACAGTTCCGGATAGAGGCATACTGCTTCATG
>DASZML010000150.1:0-6674 GCA_035551875.1 Rhizomicrobium sp. | reverse complement strand
AGAAGCGTCACCTCGCGCATCTTGCGAAGTGCCGGCGACGGATTTGTTTCGATAACGCTGACCGGTCCGAGGCCAGTCGCCAGCCAGCCTTTGAGCAACGCGCCGCCCATACGGCCTGCGCCGACGAGAAGCAGCGGCGTGTGTTTTCGGCTTACGCCTGCCCCTGGCATTCGAGCACCGCGGCGGCGACGGCTTCCTCGGCGGTCTTGCCACCCCAAAGGACGAACTGGAACGCTGGGTAATAATACTCGCAGGCTTCAACCGCGAGGTTGAGCAGAGCCTCGCATTGCGACGGGCTGGCCTGTGCGTCCGGGAAGATCATCGCGTGGCGGAAAATCAGTGTGTTGTCTTCTGGCCAAAGATCGAAATGACCGATCCAAAGCTTCGCGTTCACAAACATCAGAAGATTGGCGACTTCGCTTTTGCTCTTCTCGTTGACCCGCATGTCGAAGGCGGAGGAGAGATGCAGCGACTGAAGTTCGTCGCGCCACGAGAAGCTGAAATGGTGATCGCACCAGCGCCCGGCGACGGAAAGATTCAATTCGTCGCGCCCGGAACGCTCGAAGGGCCAGCCATTATCCTCCACCGTACGCTCGAGCATATCGAGCGGATGGGGGGCGGAAATGGTCTCGTCCTGATGGGCAAGGGACATCCAGCACTCCTCGACACTAATGAACGCGCGCAAATCGAAAACGAAGCAGTTCGATCAACCTGACACAAGATTTTGTGGCCGCACAAGAGTCTCCACCCCACGCCCTGTGGACGCGGAGTCGATTTGGAGTCCGTTCACAGCTTTCAAAGAGTCGTGATGACGCATCGATGACGATGCGTTCGAAAGCCTGTGGACGAGTCAGGACTCTGATTTGATTCCGTTTTTGGACTCGAGCGCCGCGATGCGTGCTTCGAGCTTGCTGTTTTCTTCGCGCGCTTTTGCCGCCATCGCCTTCACTGCTTCGAATTCTTCACGGGGCACAAAATCCATGTCGGCGACAAGGCGTTCGAGCCGCTGGCGCATGAAGGTATCGATCTCCGCGCGAACGCTTTGGGCCGCGCCGGCGGCATCGGTGAACATACGGGCGAGCCCGTCGAGGAGAGGGTTTTCAGTCTGCATGGGACCAATTTATAGCGAATAGAGAGTGACGAATAGCGATTAGTGGCAAAACACCCTAAAACCCTATTCGCCACTTCCCATTCGACTTTGCCTCATGGTCATTCCTTATCCCGACATCGACCCCGTCCTGATCCATCTCGGGCCGCTTTCGATCCGCTGGTATGCGATCTCCTACATAACCGGCCTGTTGCTCGGCTGGTGGTTCATCGTTCGCATGCTGGGCGAGCGCAAGCTGTGGGCGAACCCGCCATTCAACGGCAAAGCACCGGCAACAGCCGACGATATCGGCGATCTTGTTGTTTGGGCGACGTTCGGAACCATCATCGGCGGACGGCTCGGCTGGGACATCATCTACGGAACCATCCTATGCAGCGTCTCGCCGGAACATGCAGCGTTCTGCACCGGATTGCCGATGGGCTTTCTCACCAACCCGCTGAAGATCATCGCAGCGTGGGAAGGCGGCATGTCCTTTCATGGCGGTTTGCTCGGCGTGTGCGTGGCCGTGTGGCTGTTCACACGCAAACGCGGCTTGAACCTCTTAAGCATTGGCGACTTGTGCTGCGCGGTCGCGCCGTTCGGACTTTTCTTTGCGCGCATCGCCAACTTCATCAACGGCGAGTTGTGGGGCCGCGTGACGGATGTTCCGTGGGCAATGGTGTTCCCTCGCGCCGGCGATGGAATGCCGCGCCATCCGAGCCAGCTTTATGAAGCAGCACTCGAAGGCATTGTGCTCTTTATCATTCTCCAAATCGGCATCCGCGTATTCCATTGGCTGGAGCGGCGCGGGCTGGTGAGCGCGATCTTTTTTCTGGGCTACGGCGCGTTCCGTTTCTTCGTCGAATTCTTCCGCGAGCCGGATGAGAAATTCCTGGGGCCGATCAGCATGGGCATGACCCTCTCGCTGCCGATGTGGATCGCGGGCTTCGCGCTTCTGTGGTTCGCGCTCAAAACGCCGAAGAGCGCGGCGCTTCCAAAGACGTGAACGCGCTTGGCGAACGCATCGCGGCATTGATCGCGGCGCAAGGACCGATCTCGGTCGCGCAGTTCATGACCATGGCGCTGCACGATCCGCGGGCGGGTTACTACGCGACGCGCGATCCCTTTGGCCGAGGTGGCGATTTCACGACCGCGCCGGAGATCAGCCAGATGTTTGGCGAGTTGCTCGGTTTGTGGATTGCACAATGCTGGCACGATCAGGGCAAACCCCACGCGCGATTGGTCGAACTCGGACCAGGACGCGGCACGCTGATGAGAGACGCGCTGCGCGCGATCCGCTCGGCAATGCCGGCTTTTCTGGAGTCGGTCGAAATCGCTCTGGTCGAAGCCAGTCCCACGCTTCAAAAAATCCAGGCTGAAACGCTGTCCGGGTTCACGCCACGCTGGACAACGCATTTCGACAATTCGCTGTCAGATCGTCCGCTCTTTCTGCTCGCCAATGAGTTCTTCGATGCGCTGCCGGTGAATCAGTATGTGAACACCGAACGGGGCTGGCGCGAGCGTATGGTGACGCTGGACGACACAGGCGCGCTTACCTTCGCTGTCTCGCCACTGACAGCGCCGGTCGGCTTCATCCCTGCCAATCGGCAAGCCGCGCCGCTCGGTGCATTCTATGAGACATCGCCAACCTCGACCGCACTCATGCAGCAGAGCGCGGAGATCATTTCACAGAAGGGCGGCGCGGCGCTGATCATAGACTATGGCTACGGCGCCGACGCGGGTTTCGGCGAAACGCTGCAGGCTGTCCGCGCGCACAAATTCGCGCCAGTCCTCGATGCGCCCGGCGAAGCGGACATCTCCGCACATGTCGACTTCGCGGCGCTGACAAAGGCCGCGCATGCCGGAGGCGCGAATGCCTTCGGTCCCATTAGCCAAGGTCACTTCCTGATAGCCCTTGGAATCGCGCAGCGCGCGCAGCGCCTCCAACAACCGAAAGAACGCGAGCGCCTGACTGCAGCCGATCAGATGGGCACACTGTTCGAGGCGTTGGCGATCATGCCAAAGAATGCGCCACTGCCGCCGGGTTTTGCATAGGAGTACGGGATGCCCTTTTCCACCAACAACGGCGTGCGCTTGCATTGGGAGAGTGAGGGAGACGGCTCGCCCATCCTCCTGGTCATGGGACACACCTATTCATCGGCGATGTGGTATCCCGTCGTGCCAGCGCTCGCGGCAGGGCATCGTGTGATCCGCTTCGACAATCGCGGCACGGGCAAAAGCGACACCACGCGCCATGTCACCGTTCAACAACTCGCTGACGATGCTATCGCGGTGATGGACGCAGCCGGCATTCGGAAAGCACATGTTTTCGGCGTTTCGATGGGCGGTGTGATCGTGCTGGATCTCGCGATGCGCCATCCGGAGCGCGTCACGTCGCTGATCGTGGGCTGCAGCGGAATGTTGACGGCGGATAAGCCGCGCGCGCCGGCCATCGTGCGCCTGCTCTATCATCTGCCGAAAGGGCTTTTGAAGCGCCTCGTCACACCACGCCGTGCCGACAAGGGTTATGGCATTGCGGCAACGGTCGATGCGATCGCCACCGATATGGCCGCGATCGACAATGACACATACACCAAGCGCGGCGTGATCGCGCAGGCCGAAGCCATCGCCAATTACACCACGACGCGTGACGCCGTGGCGAAACTGACTGTGCCGTCGCTCGTGCTGCATGGCGATCAGGATTTGCTGGTTCCAATCGCATGGGGCGAAGAGCTGGCGCAAACGCTGCCGAACAGCAGTTTCGTGCGGTTTGAGGGCGCGGGCCACAATTTTCTCATAGCGCGCGGCGATGAGGCGATTGCGGTCGTGCTGGAATTCGTTCAGCGCGTGGATGAAGCGGCATGACGCTCGGTCTGCGTTCCACGGCGCTCGATGGCATCGCGCACGGTTTCTTCGGCCGCAAAGGCGGTGTGTCGACCGGCGCCTATGCTTCGCTGAATTGCGGACCGGGATCGGACGATGCGCCGGAAGCCGTGGCCGAAAATCGCCGCCGAGCACTCAGATCACTCGGACCGGACCTTCAACTCGCCAGCGTCTATCAGATCCACAGCCCCAAAGCTGTCTCCGTCACACGTGCATGGGAAATGTCCGAACGTCCGCAAGCCGACGCGATGGTCACGGCGACGCCGGGCATCGCGCTCAGCATCCTCACCGCCGATTGCGCGCCGGTTCTGTTCGCCGATCCGAACGCGCGCGTGATCGGTGCGGCACACGCCGGATGGAAAGGCGCCATCGGCGGTATCATCGAATCCACACTCCACGAAATGGAATCACTCGGCGCAACACGCGCGAACATTCGTGCCGCCGTCGGCCCGAGCATCAGCCAACCCAATTACGAAGTCGGCCCAGAATTCCGCGAGATATTCCTGCAGCACGACTCGGCGAATGCACGCTTCTTCATAGCGTCGGATCGCGCCGATCATTTCCGCTTCGACCTCGAAGGCTACGTTGTCCACACGCTGCACGACGCGGGCATCCCAAACCCCGCCGCGCTTTCCGCCTGCACCTACGCGCGCGAAGACGACTACTTCAGCTTCCGTCGCGCGACCCACCGCCGCGAACCCGACAATGGCCGCCAAATCTCGCTGATCGCGCTGACATGAGCGCGCTGCAGCCTTTCGGCGAAAACATCTGGGTCGCCGAAGGCCTTGTCGTGTCTTTCTACGGTTTTCCTTATCCCACACGTATGGTGTTGATTCGGCTGACCGGCGGCGGTCTCTTCGTATGGTCGCCCGTTGCCTTGACGCCGGAATTGAAAGCCCAAACGGACACACTGGGCCGCGTGGAGCATCTGGTCTCGCCGAACTCCATACATCATCTCTACTTAGGCCAGTGGAAGACCGCGTATCCCGCAGCGAAGCTGTATGCATCGCCTGGGCTGGCCAGAAAACGGAAGGATATCGCCTTCGACGCCACGCTGGGCAACTCGCCCCCTCTCGCATGGGCAGCGGAAATTGATCAGGTCGAAATGGCCGGCAGCTTCGCCTTGACCGAGATCGTCTTCTTCCACCGCGAAAGCCGTACTGCGATTTTCGCGGATCTTATCGAGAATTTTTCGCGCGACTGGTTCAAGGGTTGGAAAGGTTGGCTGGCACGGCTCGACGGAATTGTCGGTCCCTTTGGTGGCGCACCGCGCGAGTGGCGGCTCTCCTTCCTGAACAGGAAGTTGGCGCGCGAAAGGTTCTCGCGAATTCTGTCGTGGCAGCCTGAACAGGTGATCATGGCACATGGCGAAATGACGCGGACGAACGGTGCTGCCTTTATCCGCAAATCTTTCCATTGGCTGGTGCGCGACTGACGCGATTCGTGCGTTTACGCGCCGGGACGCGCTTGCTAGAACCCGCTTCATCGAACCTTCACACGACGGGGCAGCGCGAATGGCCGACAATGACGGAACGCGGCACATGAAGCTGCTCGCCGGCAATTCCAACCGCGCGCTGGCCGATGCGGTCGCGCAATATCTCAAACTGCCAATGACCAAAGCGGTCGTGCGCCGCTTCGCCGATATGGAAGTGTTCGTCGAGATCCAGGAGAACGTCCGCGGAGAGGACATGTTCGTCATTCAATCGACGAGCTTCCCCGCAAACGATCATCTGATGGAATTGTTGATCATGACCGATGCGCTGCGCCGCGCGTCTGCGCGCCGCATCACCGCCGTGATCCCCTATTTCGGTTACGCCCGGCAGGACCGCAAAGTCGGCCCGCGCACGCCGATCAGCGCCAAGCTCGTTGCCAACCTCATCACCGAAGCGGGCGCAAACCGCGTGCTGACGATCGATCTGCACGCAGGCCAGATCCAGGGCTTCTTCGATATTCCGACGGACAATCTCTACGGCATGCCGGTGATCGTGAAGGACATCGAGGATGCGCTCGGCACCGGCGATCATCTGATGGTGGTGTCGCCGGACGTCGGCGGCGTGGTGCGCGCGCGTGCGTTGGCCAAACGCCTCGGCACCGACCTCGCCATCGTGGACAAGCGCCGCGAGCGCGCCGGCGAGAGCGAAGTGATGAACATCATCGGCGATGTCGAGGGGCGGTCGTGCATCCTGATTGACGACATTATCGATTCCGGCGGCACGATCTGTAATGCCGCCGAGGCGTTGCTGAAGAACGGCGCAAAAGATGTCTGCGCTTACGCGACCCACGGGGTTCTGTCCGGCGGTGCGGTGGCGCGCATTCAGGAATCGAAACTGAAGAGCCTGGTGATCACCGACTCCATCGCGGCAACAGACGATGTCTCGCGCTGCAAGAACATCCGTCGCATCTCCATCGCCCCGCTCATCGGCGAAGCGATCAAGCGCATCAATCACGAAGAGAGTGTGTCGAGCTTGTTCGATTGAGGCTTTTCCGAAATGCCTAGTCCTGCCGATGTGAAGAAAATTGCGTTGTCGCTCGACGGCGTCACCGAAGTCGATCATTGGGGACGGCCGTCTTATCGCACGACGAAACGTATCTTCGCAGTGATGCGGCCGGATGGGCTCAATCTGAACCTTCCCGAAGAGCGGAAAGAATTTCTGTTCGAGGCCGCGCCGGATGTGTTCGTGAAATATATGTGGGGCAAGACGGC
>DASZML010000149.1:0-16099 GCA_035551875.1 Rhizomicrobium sp. | reverse complement strand
AGATCTGGCCGTTCACGGCGCTGGCCAAAGCGCAGCTTGGCGATTTCGTCGCCGCGCACACGCTGATCGATAAAACGCCGGCCGATTGTTATCTGTGCCTGCGCATGCGCGGGAACGTCGATGCGTTGGAGAAAAACTGGCGGGGTGCGAGATACTGGTTCGCCCGCGCGGTCGCGCAAGCGCCGTCTATTCCATTTGCCTATGCCGACTGGGGCGCAATGTTTCTGCGCGAAGGCAAGTTTGATGATGCTATCGCCAAGTTCACCATCGCCAATCAGAAAGGCCCGCACTTCGCCGATCCGCTGGAGATGTGGGGCGAGGCGCTGATTGCCAAAAATCGTTCCGACTTGGCGCTGGCGAAGTTCGAGGAAGCGAACAAATACGCGCCCCACTGGGGACGGCTGCAACTGAAATGGGGTGAGGCGCTCTTGTGGAGCGGCAACAAGGACGGTGCAAAAAAGCAATTCGCGACCGCGAGCGCTCTGGATATGACGCAGAAGGAAAGAGTCGAACTCGCGAAGGTCGCGCATGGCTGATCTAGGCGCCACGCCAGTTTCGGCGCAACGACGCTGGCGGATCCTGGCTTATTGCGGTGTCATCGTCGTGGCGCTGAATTTCATCACGCCGGTCGCCGGCATTCACATCATTCCGCTGTCGTTCATCCTCAAAAATCGGCTGCATCTGTCGGCGAGCGAGCTGGCGACGTTCACGTTGTGGGTCGGTCTGCCGGCCTACTTCTCCTTCGCATTCGGCATCGTGCGTGATTTCTGGAGTCCGTTTGGCCGCGGCGACCGCGGTTACTTCATCTTGTTCGGCGCTCTTTCGGCGCTTCTTTTTGCTGTGTTCGCGTTTTTGCCGGTGTCGCAAATATCGCTGTTCGCGGTGGCTGTTCTTTCGACCATCAGTTTTCTTTTCTTGTGGAGCGGCTGGAACGGGCTTTCCGCCACCATCGGTCAGCAGCACGCCATGTCCGGGCAAATGAGCGCGCTATGGAATTTTGCCGGCACGTCCGCCATCACCGCGTCGATATTTCTCAGCGGCGTGTTCAGCGGAAAACTCGAGGCACTGAGCACGCAAGGCGCGGTGCGCGTCTTGTTTCTCGTGGTCGCCGCCATCATGGCGATCATCGCCGCGCTCGGTTTCTGGAAACCGGCGGCGGTCTATGACGGCTTACGGCGTGGTGGCGCCGAAAGCGATTTTCTCGCCGACATGAAACGGCTCGTGCGTCACTGGCCGCTCTATCCGGCGCTGACGATCTGGCTGTTGTGGAATTTCTCGCCCGGCACCCAGACCGTGCTTCAGTACTATATGTCGAATGCATTGCACGCATCCGATGCGCAATGGGGCGCCTACAACGCGATCTTCTTCGGTGTGTCGATTCCCGCTTTCGCGTTGTTTGGCTTTTTGAGCTCGCGGTTGTCATTGCAAACGCTGCTCTGGATCGGGGCGGCGCTCGGCACGACCCAGATGCTGCCGCTTTTGTTCATCCATTCGGCGGGCGGGGTGCTGATCGCGGCGGTGCCCATTGGACTGAGCGGCGGCATAGCGACCGCGGCGTATCTCGACCTTCTGATCCGTTCCTGCCCGAAAGGTCTCGAAGGCAGCATGATGATGCTGTCCTGGAGCATGTATGCCATCGTCACCAATTTCGGGAATTTGTGGGGCACCAATCTTTATGAATATCATGGCGGCTTCGTCGCCTGCGTGATCGCGACGACACTGGTCTATGCGCTCGTTCTTCCGGTTATCCTTCTGGTGCCGAAGCGACTGATCGTGAATGCCGATGCGGGGGGCGCATGAGTGTTGCCGAAAACACGGTGGGACGGCCCGTGCGCCATCGCACTTTCTTTGGCGAGCCTTTGGCGCTCGCCTATCTATCTTTTACAGAAGCATGGGAACGATTTTCCTATTACGGCATGACGGCGTTGCTGGTGCTCTACATGAGCGAGCAGCTGTTGTTGCCGGGTCATGTTGAACACGTTGCCGGGTTCGCCGGATTTCGCAGTGCGCTGGAATCTGTCTTCGGACATATGAGCACGCTGGCGCTCGCCTCGCAGATCTTCGGTCTTTACACCGGCTTCGTCTACTTCACACCGGTGTTCGGTGGCTTGATCGCGGACCGCTGGCTCGGGCGGCGCAATGCCGTGGTACTCGGCGCGATCTTGATGAGCCTGGGCCACATCGCGATGGCATTCGACGTGTCGTTCCTGCTCGCGCTGTCTCTGTTGATCGTTGGTTGTGGGTTTTTGAAGGGCAATATCTCAGCGCAGGTCGGCGCGCTCTATTCCGAAACCGATGGCCCGGGGCGCACGCGCGGTTTCTCGATCTACTCAACCGGCATCAATGTCGGTGCTGTTGCCGGACCGCTGGGCTGTGGATTGCTCGCGCAACTGTATGGCTGGCACGCCGGATTTGGGCTGGCCGGAATTCTTATGTTGATTGGGCTTGCGACCTATCTCGCTGGATACAAAACACTCACCGAAGAAACGCCGCGCGCGAATTTATCCCAGCCCGAAGCGAAGCTCGAAGCGCGCGACTGGCGCTTGATCGCAGTCATTCTCGGCATCATCTCGCTCTCGATCTTCCAGAGCATCGCCTACAACCAGAATACCAATATGAATCTGATCTGGATCGACCGCAGCGTCGATCTCAATCTGCTCGGGTTTCATGTGCCGGTGGCATGGTTCAATTCCATCGACAGTTTCGTGAGCATCGTCACCTTGCCGCCGTTGTTATGGCTGTGGCGCTGGCAGTCGCGGCACGGCGGCGAGCCAAACGAAGTGATGAAGATTTCCGTCGGTGCCTGGATGGCCGCGATTGCCAACCTTTTGCTCGTCATAGGCTGCGCGCTCCATACGCGCGTGCCCGTGATCTATCCGGTGGCGTACGACTTCCTGCTTGGGATCGCGTTTCTTTATTATTGGCCGACGATGCTGGCGCTGGTTTCGCGCGCTGCGCCGCCATCCGTGAAAGCGACTATGATGGGCTTTGTGTTCTTCTCGTCCTTCATCGCCAGCTTCCTCGTCGGCTGGATTGGCACGTTCTACGAGCGCATGACGCCGTTGCATTTCTGGTTGCTGCACGCCGGCATAGCTGCAACCGGCGGCGTGCTTGCGCTGATATTGGCAAAGCCGTTGGGGCGTTTCGTTGCCGAGGAAGCAGCAGAGCGCACAGATGGATGAACGCGCGCCGATCCCCGCATCGCACGTTGTGGCGGTAACCGTCGGCAACGGATTGGAGTTCTACGATTTTCTTTGTTACGCGCTGTTTTCCGTAGACATCGGGCACGCTTTTTTTCCGGCACACAGCAATTCGGCCAGTTTGCTGTTGTCGCTTCTCGCGTTCTGGCTGGGCTTCATGACGCGGCCCATCGGCGCGATGGTGTTGGGGCCGCTCGGCGATCGTATCGGCCGCAAGCCCGTGATGCTGATTTCCTTCACGATGATCGGCATCGCGATGCTGGGTATCGCTTTGACGCCCAGCTATTCGCAAATCGGAATCGCCGCACCCATTCTCGCGCTCACCTTTCGTCTGATACAAGGCTTCGCGCTCGGCGCCGAGGTCGGACCATCCACGGCGTATCTCATCGAAGCGGCTCCGCCAGGGCGGCGCGGTTTCTATGGCGCTATGCAGTTCGCCAGCCAGGATAGTGCCATCATGGTCGCATCCATTGTTGGGATGGTGCTTTCGACGACGCTGGCGCCGCACGATCTTCACGCCTGGGGTTGGCGCGCGGCATTTCTTCTCGGCGTGGCGATCGTGCCTTTCGGAATGCTTATCCGCCGGCGCTTGCCGGAGACGCTGCACGCCGCCGACGATGCCGCGTTGGCGCCGGATGCGACGACGGGTTCGCTCTCCATCATCGCAGCCGTACGCCCGCATCTGAACGTTATCGTTCTGGGGTTCCTGCTTCTCGCGGGAGCGACGATCGGCGTCTATGTTAAAGACTACATGACAACCTATGCCGTCGACACATTGCATACATCGTCGCTGGTCGCCTTCGGCGTTTCGCTGGTGGCTTCGGTTTGTTCGGTAAGTTTTGTGCCCATTGCCGGCGCGCTGTCGGATCGTGTGGGGCGCAGACCGGTCTTGATCGTGTTCTCGGGCCTGCTGTTTGTGCTTATCATCCCGGCATTCTGGATGATCGTGCACTTCCAATCGACGCTCATGCTGTATGCGATGATCGCGCTTGTCTCGATTCCTTTTGCTTTTTTGGCGCCGCCAATCCTGGTGATGCTGACGGAAGTATTGCCCGTGCGTGTCCGCTCCGGAGCGGTCGCGACGGTCTATGCCTTCGCCATCTCGATATTCGGCGGATCGACGCAGTTCATCGTGAAAAGCCTGATCACGCTGACCAGCAATCCCCTGTCGCCGGCATTTTACTGGACGCTTGCGACCGCGCTTTGTTTCATCGCGGCTTTGTTCATACCGGAAACGGCGCCCCGCATTCTGGCGAGAAAATCGTGAGCGAGGTTCACGGTGTCGCGAAACTGCTCGGTTACGAGCGCACGGTCGATAGCGGGGCGCAGTCGGGTCGGGCAGTGATGCATTTCCGCGCAACGCCGGAGATGTGCCATTCCGGCGGCATCGTACAAGGCGGTTTCGTCACCGGATGGATCGACATGACGATGGCGAATGTCATCATGGCGCAGGAAGGCCAGGGCAATCCGCTGTCCCTGGAAATCAAGGTGAGTTTTCTCGCGTCGGCTGGTCCCGGACTGAACATTGCCGAAGCGTGGATTGAGCGGCAGGGCCGTTCGACGGCGTTTGTCGAGGGCCGACTCACGAATGAGGAGGGCAATGTGCTCGCAAAAGCATCCTCGACCATCAAACTTATTCAGCCGAGGCGGAACTAAAGTTTCCGTCGCAATTTTATTTAAAATTATTTTCGGAACGCCCTCGCATGCGCCTCGTTAGCTGATCAGGCGCATATCGCTGAACCGCAATTGTGAGATCGCAAGATCATCGGTGGTTTGCGATATGCGCTTTTTCCTTTCCGCGAACACGATGGAGTTTCCGATGGCCACCCCGTTCAAGCTTTCTCCGCTTCCATATTCCGAAGATGCATTGGCGCCCACGATCAGCGCCAAAACCATCGGCTTTCACTACGGCAAGCACCACGCGGCTTATGTGAAGACACTGAACGAACTGGTGCAGGGCACGCGCTATGCAGACATGAAACTCGAAGAGATTGTCCGTGCGACCAACGGCAAGGAAGACGACAAAGAAAAGAAGATCTTCAACAATGCCGGCCAAGTCTGGAATCATGATTTCTACTGGCGGAGCCTGTCGTCAAAGACCTCAAAGGCCACTGGCGCGCTAAAAGTCGCGGTCGAGGAATTTGGAGGCGAGGACAGGCTGATCGAAGAACTTGCGAAAGCCGGCAAGGAGCAGTTTGGCTCCGGTTGGGCGTGGCTTATCTCTGAAGGCGGCAAATTGAAGATCGAAAAGACCGGCAACGCACTCGATCCGATGGCGAAAGGCAAGAATTGCCTTTTGACGGTCGATGTGTGGGAACACGCATATTATCTCGATTACCAGAACGAGCGGCCGAGATATCTGGAGGCCGTGCTGAAGAAGCTTCTGAACTGGGATTTCGCGGCGGAAAATTTGGGACAAGAGGACCATCCGGTCCGCGCCGCCGCCTAAGAAATTCTCTCGTTTGATCGGAAGCCGCGCTGAAAGGCGCGGCTTTGGCGTTTTCGCAGCAAATTTTTACCGTCGCGAAACGCGGGCTGTCTAAAGTTTTCGGAATGTCGCGACAGTTCGGAAAACGTGGCGCGGTCGCGCCGGCAAAAGCGCGTATGGCGGTGGCGACGGCTGTCGCAGCGCCCGCATTGGCGCCTGTGCTCGCACCCGCCGGTACGAGATCCTTGGTGCACGACTATCCCAGCATCGTGCCGACGCGGGCTTTCTCAGCCAAGCCGATTTCGACGTTCCTGATCCTCGCGCTTCTGATCGTCGTGTTTGTCGCCGAGCTGAATATTGAACCGCCAGGCCACGCGTTCACGCCGAGCCTTCATGCGCAGATGGCGATCGGCGCGCTTAATCCGAACGCCGTATTTTATGGCGGTCAATTCTGGCGCGTGTTCACTGGGCCGCTGATGCATGGCAGCTTGATGCACATCACCGGCAATGCCGTGATCTTCGTCATCATCGGATTTCTTCTGGAGCCGTTGATCGGCAGCGCCTGGTTCGCGGCGATTTTCTTTGTCGGCGCGCTGGGCGGCGCGTTGGCGTCTCTCTTCTTCAATTCGCCGCATGTGGTGGCCACCGGAGCGTCCGGCGCGATCATGGCACTCGTTGTTGCGACCTTCGTTTGCAGCTTTCACGACAGTGCGTCGGACCGTTGCGTTCGTATGCAAATGACGAGCGCCCGTGTTGCGCTGCCCGCGCTTTTGCCGGCTTACAACGTCGCGTCCCATCACATCGACTATCAGGCGCACGCTGGCGGCGCACTGTTCGGTTGCCTGATGGGATTGTTGTTGCTCTGGCTTTGGCCATATTCATCGGCGCGGCCCGCTTATCGTCCGGTCGCGCTGATCATCATCGTGCTGGGACTGCTCGGCGCCGCGATTGGCTTTCATGAAGCAAGCGCTTCTCCTCCACCCGACGAGATCGCGTCAACCGGCGACGGCTTCATTCCGGATTCGCTCTTGCCTGGAACGACACCGGAAGGTATCGCGCAATCGTCCGATCTCGTGACGCGCTTCCCGCGCGATCCACGCGGTCATTTCTTTCGGGGTCTTCACCTGTTGCGTGTGAACGACTACGCCGGCGCGCGCTTTCAACTTCAGACAGCCCTCGATCTGGAACCCGCCGCGCACGACGTCGTCGATCCACGCTTCAATTCCGCCGTGCGGTTGATGCTCGCCGTGACCTTGGCTGCCGAGGGCAATATTCAGGAGGCGAAGGAGGTGGCCGGTCCCGCCTGTTCCGAGAGCGGAAAGCTGGAAGGCGTCACCGAAATTATGGCTTTCCTGCAGAAATCCGGCGTTTGTGCAGAGTAACTCCGTAACTTGACGTTCGCGTAAACGGAAGCGTAGCCTTTGCCCGAGGAAACAACCAAAGGGCCGGACCAGAGGCGGAAAGCCCGGTTCGGGGACGAAAATGACCCGCACTTTTTCAATTCGCGAACTGACCAAGGAAATGGGCGTCACGTCACGGACGCTCCGCCACTATGAAGACGAGAACCTGCTGACGCCGGAACGGCGCGGACAGATGCGCGTCTATTCCCAGCGCGACCGCGCACGCCTCACGCTCATTCTGCGTGGCCGCCGCGTTGGTTTTACCCTCGCCGAAATCCGTGAGATCCTGGATCTCTACGAGGGCGGCGATGGCGGCGTGAACCAGCTCACGCATACCCGCAAGAAATTCATCCAGCGGATTGCGACGCTGGAACAGCAACGCAAAGACATTGAAGAATCCATCAAGGAGCTGCAGCTCGGTGTCACCTGGGCCGAAACACAGCTTTCGGAGCATCACGCCGAGCAGAATCCGCGACGCGTGAAGATGACGGGCTACTCCGTCATGCCCGCAGGCGAATAATACGCGCCCCAAGCCGTCGCGGCATTCGTTGCGGCGGCTTTTTGCTATCTGCTTCCAGGAGACGTTTATGACCGACTGTTTCGTCTATGACACCGTGCGCACGCCGCGCGGTAAGGGAAAGAAAGACGGCTCGCTACACGAAGTGACGGCGCTCGAACTTGGCTCGCAGGTGTTGAAGAACATCCGCGACCGCAACAAGCTTGATACGACGCTGGTGGACGATGTGGTGTTCGGTTGCGTCGATCCGGTGAACGAGCAGGGTGCGGACATCGCGCGTCTCGCGGTACTCAATGCCGACTATGCGGACAGCGTCGCGGGCGTGCAGATCAATCGCTTCTGCGCGAGCGGTCTCGAAGCCTGCAACATGGCGGCCGGGCAGGTGATGAGCGGCCAGTCGGACATGACGATCGGAGGCGGCGTGGAAAGCATGAGCCGCGTCGGCATGGGCGCTTCGGGCGGTTCGTGGTCGGTCGATCCGAACATTGCGTTCAAATCCTATTTCTCGCCGCAAGGCATTGGCGCGGACCTCATCGCGACGCTGGACGGTTTCAGTCGCGATGACGTCGACGCTTACGCGGTTGAAAGCCAGAAGCGCGCGGCGAATGCGTGGAAGAACGGATACTTCAAGAAATCCGTCACGCCGGTGAAGGACATTCTCGGACAGACAATGCTGGATCACGACGAGCATATGCGTCCCGATGCCACGATGCAGTCCATGGCGTCGCTGAATCCGGCCTTCGCGCAGCTAGGCGATTTCGCGGGCTTCGATGCGGTGGCGCAGCAGCGCTATCCGCAAGTCGAGAAGATCAACCACGTTCATCACGCCGGCAATTCGTCCGGCATCGTCGATGGTGCCGCCGCCGTGCTGATGGGCACAAAAGAAGCCGGGAGCAACGGGGGATTGAAGCCGCGCGCGCGCATTCGCGCTTTCGGTTCCATCGGCAGCGAACCAATGATCATGCTGACCGGGCCCTCTTATGTCACCGAGAAGGTGCTGAAGCGCGCAGGCATGACCGCTAAGGACATCGATCTCTTCGAACTCAACGAAGCGTTCGCATCGGTCGTGCTGCGCTTCATGCAACAGCTCGATATCAGCCACGACAAGATCAACGTGAATGGCGGCGCCATCGCGATGGGCCATCCGCTCGGCGCGACCGGCGCGATGATCCTCGGCACGGTTCTCGACGAACTGGAACGGCGCGATCTCAACACCGCGCTAGTCACGCTCTGCGTCGGCGCGGGCATGGGCACCGCTACGATCATCGAACGCGTCTGAGGAATAACAACAATGGAACTGAAAAACTTCAAATGGGATCAGGACGCGGACGGCATCGTCACGCTGTCATGGGACGTTCCCGGCCGATCGATGAATGTGCTAACGACGTCGGCCATCGCAGAACTCGCTGCCGTTGCGGACAAGGTTGCAAACGACGCATCGATCAAAGGTCTCATCATCACCAGCGGCAAGACGACCGGTTTCTGTGCCGGTGCGGCGCTGGATGAGATGGAAGGCAACACGCAATCGACGGGCACGGCAAAATCGCCGGAAGAAGTTATGGCCCGCGCCTATCAGGGCGTGATGGCGTTCCACACCGCGTTTCGCAAACTCGAAACCTGCGGCAAGTCCGTCGCAGCCGCGATCAACGGCTTGGCGCTCGGCGGCGGTCTCGAAGTCACGCTCGCGTGTCACTACCGCGTCGTTGTCGACAACCCGAAGATCCAGCTCGGCCTTCCGGAAGCAAAAGTTGGCTTGCTGCCGGGCGGCGGCGGAACGCAACGCCTGCCGCGTCTAGTGGGCGCGATGGCAGCGCTGCCATTGCTCCTGCAAGGTGCAAGCGTCGATCCGCAAAAAGCGCTCGGCATGAAACTCGTTCACGCGGTCGTGCCCGCGAACGATCTGATCCCGAATGCGAAGGCGTGGATCAAAGCCAATCCGAAAGCGGCACAGCCCTGGGATGCGAAGGATTTCAAAGTCCCTGGCGGAGGGCCCTACTCGCCCGGCGGCTCGCAGACTTTCACCATGGGAAATTCCATGCTGCGCAAAGAGACCTACGGCAACTATCCGGCGCAGCGTTTTATTCTCTCCTGCGTTTATGAGGGCTTGCAGGTTCCAATCGATGCGGGGCTTCGCATCGAAGCGCGCTACTTCACCAAGCTCATGTCGCTGCCGGAAAGCCGCAACATGATCCGCTCGCTGTTCCTCTCCATGCAGGATCTTGGCAAAGGTGCGCGCCGTCCGAAGTCCGAAGCGCCGACGGACGTGAAAACGCTCGGCATTCTGGGTGCCGGCGTGATGGGCGGCGGTATCGCCTACGTGTCGGCGCTCGCTGGCATTGATGTCGTATTAGTCGATACGACTTCGGAGAAGGCGCAAGGCGGCAAGGACCATGTCGCCGGAATTCTGGACAAGCAGATCGAACGCGGCAAATCCACACCGGAGAAGAAGGCCGAAGTCCTCGCGCGTATTCATTCCACGGCGAATTTTGACGATCTGAAGAACATCGACTTCCTCGTGGAGGCTGTGTTCGAGGATCGCGCGGTGAAAGCCGAAGCGACGAAGAAAGCCTGCGCCGTGATGAAGAAGGGTGCGGTATTCGGCTCGAACACGTCCACGCTGCCGATAACGGGCCTCGCCGAAGCGAGCGATCGGCCCGAGCTGTTCATCGGCGTGCATTTCTTCTCGCCGGTGGACCGCATGGGTCTCGTCGAAGTCATTCGCGGCAAGCAGACCAGCGATCGCGCGCTCGCGGTGGCGATGGACTATGTCCAGAAGATCAAGAAGACGCCGATTGTCGTGAACGATTCTCGCGGTTTCTTCACTTCGCGCTGCTTCGGCACCTACACGCGCGAAGGGATGGCGATGTTAGCCGAAGGCATTGCGCCGGCGATGATCGAAAATGTGGGGCGCATGTCCGGCATGCCGATGGGTTCGCTGGAAGTTGTCGACTCGGTTGGAATCGACACCGCGCTGAAAGTCACACGCCAGACCAAGAAAGACATGGGCATCAACTCGACCGACGCGGCGGAAGACTTTCTCGCCTGGGTCGTGGAGAAGAACGGCCGCACCGGTCGAAAGGTCGCAAAGGGCTTCTACGACTACGACGCCAAGGGCAAACGCGTTCGCATCTGGCCGGAATTGCTATCCTACAATGGCGGCAAGTGGAAAACTGATGAAGACGTGGACGTGATGAAGCAACGTTTCCTCACCATCCAGGCACTGGAAGCGGCGCGCTGCTTCGAGGAAGGCGTCATCACCGATCCGCGTGATGCCGATGTGGGGGCGATCCTCGGTTGGGGCTTCGCGCCGTTCACGGGCGGTCCGATCTCCTACATCGACACTGTCGGCACGGCGGCATTCGTGAAGCGTTGCAACGACTTCGCCGCGAAGTACGGCGACCGCTTCAAGCCGAACCAACTGTTGCGCGACATGGCGGCAAAGAACGAAACCTTCTACAGCCGCTTCGCTCCGGTGAAGCAAGCGGCATAAGACAATATGAAATCGGCCCGCGCATCGCGGGCCGATTGTTTTTGGAGTCGCCATGAAAGCCTTTCAGGCGCAGTCGCTGGATTCGATCGACGAGTACAAGCTCGTCGATTTGCCGATGCCAGAGCCAAAGGCCGGTGAAGTTCGCGTGGCGATCAAGGCATGCGGCATCGGTTATTTCGATGCGCTGGGAGCAACCGGCCGCTATCAGGTAAAGCCGCCGCTGCCTTACATTCCCGGTGTTGAGATCGCTGGTGTTGTCGATGCGCTGGGCGCGGATGTTTCCAATCTGAAAGTCGGCGATCGCGTGATCGCGATGGGCATCGGCGCGGGTGGTTGCGCGGAATATGGCTGTGTGCCGGCCTATATGTCGGCGAAGATTCCGGATCGTCTCGGTTTCGCGGAAGGCGCTGCGCTGCGCATCAATTATCTCACTGCGCTGCATGGTCTTCGCGAGCGCGGCAATCTGAAAGCCGGCGAGAAGTTGCTGGTGTTCGGTGCCGCGGGCGGCGTTGGCATTGCAGCAGTCCAAGTCGGCAAGATGATGGGCGCGGAAGTTATCGCGGTCGCGTCAACCGAAGCAAAGCGCGCGTTTGCGAAACAGCATGGCGCCGATCATGTCATCGACACGAACGCGGAAGGCTGGCGAGACCGCTTGAAAGCAATCTCGCGTTCGGTGGATGTGATCCTCGATCCAGTATGCGGCCCGCTGTTCGAGCAGGCGTTCCGTTCGCTGAATTGGCGGGGACGCCATCTGGTTGTCGGATTTGCCGGCGGGGAGGGAAAGATTCCCGCGCTGCCGGCCAATCTCGCGCTTGTAAAAGGCTCGGCGCTGCTCGGTGTCGATCTGCGGCAATACATGATCTTCCAGACCGCGGATTATCTCGCGCTGCTGAACGATCTCATGCAGCTGATCGAAACGCAGAAGATTGCCCCCGTCGCCGGAAAAAAATTTCCATTTGCGCAGACCCGCGAAGCGCTTGCATTCGCCTTATCCGGCAAAGGCATGGGCAAAACCGTTCTCGAAATGGTCTGATCAGGATGCGGGTATTGCGCCTGGCTTGAAGAACATGCCGAGCTGCAGGCTCTTGGCGATGTTCTCTGCGCGGCTCGCGAACAACGCTGCCACATCGGGCTCGCATAACTCGCGCGCCGTTTCGCCGAACATTGAAAGCCAACGCATGAAATGTTCGGGCCGAACCATCTTCAACCGGATATGCGTGATCATCGGATTGCCTTTGTAGCGACCCGTCATGCGCATTACCGACGACCAGAAATCGCACATCTTTTCCAGATGCGGATTCCAATCATCGCCGATGGCGCGCGCGAAAATCGGCCCAAGAACGTCATCCTTCCGCACTTTCGCGTAGAAGCCGAACACCAGTTTGCGGATCACATCCTCGCCGATGCGATCGTCGATGGGCCGGCGACGCGGATTGTCGCTTTCCATGACCGGCATTGTAGGCTTGCAAGGCGGCGAATAACATCGCTGTGCGATATTTTGGCCTGCGGCGAACGCGGCATGACCATGGCATCGTTATGGTATTCGCATGCACTCGCGAAATGGGAAATGCGTCATGGCGATTAAGATCAAGCGTGTCTACGAAAAGCCGGAACGTAGCGACGGCAAGCGCATTCTCGTCGATCGCTTGTGGCCGCGTGGTGTCAAGAAGAGCGCCGTCGATCTTTGGCTGAAGGCTGTCGCGCCGTCGGACGGCTTGCGCAAATGGTTTCATCACGAAGAGCGTAAATGGAGTGAATTTCGGACTCGATATCGAAAGGAACTCACCGCCAATAAACCTGCCGTCGCTGAACTGCGCGCAGCCATCAAAGGCGGGCCGGCGACACTTGTTTATGGGGCGAAGGATGAAGCGCACAATCAGGCGGTCGTGCTTGCGGCTTATTTGAAGCGGCACAAGCCGCGCGCGAAACCCGCCGCGCAAAAGAAGAAAGTCAAAGTGAAGAAAAAGAAATGAATCCCAAATTCCACACGCCGGTGTGCGATCTGTTGGGGTGCGATGTCCCTATCGTGCTGGCAGGCATGGGCGGTCCGGCGCGCAGCGAACTTGTTGCGGCCGTCACAAAAGCGGGCGGGTTTGGATTTCTCGGCATGGTGCGGGAATCACCGGAGCTGATCCTCGAAGAAGTCGCCAAGGTCCGCGCGGCGACCAATCGCGATTTCGGCGTCAATCTCATTCCCGCCGCGACCAAGCCCGAGTTGCTGGAAGCAGAGATCGCCGCCACCCTCGAAGCGCGTGTACCTGTCGTGTGCCTGTTCTGGGATTTGTCTGCCGCACTGGTGAAGCGGTTGCGCGATGAAGGCGTGCTTGTTGTTTGCCAGGTTGGCACGGTCGAGGAAGCGCAAGCAGCACAGGATGCGGGCGCCCAGATATTGATCGCGCAAGGCGTGGAAGCGGGCGGCCATGTGCGTGGAACCGTTCCGCGACGTGAGATTGTGCGCACCGTCGTGAAGATCGCCGATGTGCCTGTGCTTGCTGCAGGCGGCATGTCGAGCGGCCGGGATCTGATTGAAATGCTGGAGCTGGGAGCACAAGGCATCGTGCTGGGAACCGCGCTGCTGGCGACGGCAGAATCCTTCGCGCACGAGTACCACAAGCAGCGTGTTGTCGAAGCCGGGCCCTGCGAGACAGTTCGCACACAGGATTTTCATGTGAATTGGCCACGCGGTGCGCATGTGCGTGTGCTGCCGAATTCCGTCACGCGCCGCGAGCATGGCGATCCCTTCGACAACCGCCGCGAGGCCATTGGCAAGGAAGGCGCGCGCACGATCTGGCTGTTCTCGACAGACTCGCCTTTGAAAGACATGACGGGCGATTTCGAGAAGATGGCCCTCTATGCGGGCAACGGCGCAGGCGCGATCACCAGTATTGCTCCGGCGGCGGAGCGCATTGCGGCAATCGTAGCGGAAGCCGAAGCGCTGCTGCCCGACGAACGCGACGTTGCCTCCAATGACCAAGAAACGCTCTCTTCCCCCGTTTGCTATGCAAGCGAGAGCAGCGATCTATATGCCGGCTACGCCACGCGTGAAGAGCTGATCGCCTTTTGCAATGAGCTATTGGAAGCAGAGCGCGCCGGCGCGCGCATCACCGCCCGCTCCGCGACGGAAGCGAATGATGCTATCACGCGTGATCTGCTGCGTGACATTCAGAGGGATGAAGCGCGATGGTGCGCGATGCTTCTCAAATGGATCGCGCATCTGAACGGTGCGCCTTCGGACAGAGTTGGCGCGTTCTACGAAAAATGCCTAGCCATCGGCGATCTGAAAGAGCGCATCGCCTTCATCAACCGTGGGCAGGGATGGGTCGTGAAAAAGTTGCGCGAAATGCTTCCCAAGGTTCGCGAGAATCTCATGCACGCCGACTTTACGGCCATGCTGGTCAGCCACGAAGAGAATATCCGCCGTGCTTCTTGACGTGGCGTCAGAACTTTGCGGATCGCGCTGTCGCGCTTAGACTTTCGCTTGGCAGATATTGGAGTGAACTCGATGGCATATGGCCCCTACGAACAGATCAAGGTGCAAGTGCAGGACAGGATCCTGACGCTTATGTTGAACCGTCCTGAAAAGCTCAACGCGTTCACCGGCAAGATGATGCAAGAGATGATCGATGTGTTCACGAAGGTGAACAGCGACGACGATGTGCGCGTGGTGATCGTCACCGGGGCGGGGCGCGCCTTTTGCGCTGGCGCTGACCTTTCGGCAGGAGCCGCGACGTTCGATGCAAATGCCAATCCGGAACGCGCCGAGCGCAATGCCGGTCCTGCAGACAAAGTGGACTGGAGTGACGACCGCGTCCGCGATGGCGGCGGGCGTGTAACGCTTGCGATCTACGAATGCCTGAAGCCTGTGATCGCCGCCGTGAACGGTCCGGCTGTCGGCATCGGTGCCACAATGCAGCTGGCGATGGATATCCGTCTCGCGTCTGAGAATGCGCGCTTCGGCTTTGTGTTCTCCCGCCGTGGTATCGTGCCGGAAGCGGCATCGAGCTGGTTCCTGCCGCGCATCGTCGGCATCGCGCAGGCGCTGGAATGGTGTTTCTCCGGCCGCGTGTTCGATGCGAACGAAGCGCTGCACGGCAAACTGGTCAGCAAGGTCGTGAATGCGGATGTGCTGCTCTCCGAAGCGCACAAGATCGCGGTCGAGATTCGCGACAACACTTCGCCGGTCTCCGTGGCGCTCATTCGCCAGATGATGTGGCGCGGGCTTGGCATGGATCATCCGATGGAAGCGCACAAAGTCGACAGCCGCGGCATCTACAGCCGCGGGCAATCGGACGATGTGAAGGAGGGCGTCGTATCGTTCCTCGAAAAGCGCCCGGCCGTGTTTCCGCAGACGGTGTCCAAGGATATGCCCCCCTATTTTCCGTGGTGGGACGAGCGGAAATATTCGTGATCTGACCGCGCTTAGGCCGTCACGCACCCATCGGCGATGCCCTTATTCCGGGCCGATCGCATGCTAAGCTCTCTTCAGGGTTCGGGGTTACACATGCGCGCGTTTTTCTATTTGGCATTGGCAAGTGGCGTCATCGCCCTACCGAGCTCGGCTAGTGCGGATGATTCTTCGGCGATGCTGGCAGCGGGCGGAATCGAGTTCACCAAGGCGCCGGACATTCGTATGGCGCGCGAGGATCTTTATCTCAGCCCCAAGCAAGTTCGCATCCGCTACGAGTTCGTGAACGACGGCGGCAGGGATATCGACACGCTCGTCGCGTTCCCGACGCCCGATATCGATCAATGGAATTTCTATGAGGAGCCGATCGGAACGGTCGGCAACGATCCCGTCAATTTCATGAACTTTAAGGTCGTTGCCGATGGCCACGATGTGCCGGTGCAAGTTGAGCAACGCGCGTTTGTCGACAACCGCGACGTGACCAACATCGTGAAATCGGTTGGCTTGCCGATCGATGTTCTGGTCGGTGGCGGTATCGCCAAGATCGATCATTTGCCCGCCGCGAAGAAAAAGATTCTCGAAAAGGCTGGTATCGCCGAGGCCGACGCGCCCGATCAGGAACATCCCAAATGGCTGGTCCGCACGAAATTCTATTGGAC
>DASZML010000148.1:0-7499 GCA_035551875.1 Rhizomicrobium sp. | reverse complement strand
GCCCGGACGATGGCCGAGGTTGCCGCCTTCATATTCTTTGCCGGTGTTGTAGGCGCCTTCAGCGGAGTCGATGTAGTAGAAGCCCTTGTTCATCTGCACGTCGAAACGCACATCGTCGAACAGGAAGAATTCGGCTTCCGGACCGAAATAAGCGGTGTCGCCCACGCCGGCGGATGCCATGTATTTCTCGGCAGCTTTGGCGATCGAGCGGGGGCAACGGCCGTAGCGTTGGCCCGTCGTGGGTTCAACGACATCGCAGCATAGTACGAGCGTGGATTGGGCGAAGAAGGGATCGATGACCGCGGTTTCGCAATCGGGCACCAGCGTCATGTCGGATTCGTTGATGGCTTTCCATCCCGCGATGGAAGATCCGTCGAACATCGTGCCGTTGGTCAGGAAGTCTTCGTCGACGAGCGAGAGGTCGAACGTAACGTGTTGCCACTTGCCGCGCGGATCGGTGAACCGGAGATCGACGAATTTGATCTCCTTGTCCTTGATCATCTTCAGAATGTAATGCGCATCTTTCTTCTCGGCCATGATGTCGATCTTCCCTTCAACGTTTTTAAAAATGTTACCCCAGATTTGCCGTTCAGATTGCGTCTGCGCCGGTTTCCCCGGTACGGATGCGGATCACCTGTTCGACATTTAGAACGAAGATTTTTCCATCGCCGATGCGGCCCGTTCGCGCGGCTTTCTGAATCGCTTCAACAGCGGCTTCCAAGCGCTCGTCGGCAATAACGATTTCGAGTTTCACCTTCGGCAAAAAATCGACGACGTATTCGGCGCCGCGGTAAAGCTCGGTGTGTCCCTTTTGACGGCCGAAGCCTTTGGCTTCCGTGACCGTGATCCCTTGAACGCCCACTTCCTGGAGCGCCTCTTTCACTTCATCGAGCTTGAAAGGTTTGATGATGGCTTCGATCTTTTTCATATGTGCTCCTGCGCGGGGCAGCCCGTTGGCGTCCCCGTTCCGTTAACGAATTAGCAGGGTTCGTGCCAGCCATCGGGCCGACAATCCACAAGTCAAATCAGCGGGTTATCGGAATGTAACTTGGAAGCGAGAAGGAATCGCCCAATTTTCAGGCGACTTGCCTAGAAATTGCTCTGTCAATTTGCCGCCTGTTTGGAGGCCTGAGCAGTGCTGGGACCCGCGGCTTGAACCTCGGGTGATCCAGAAGACGTGACACCTTCGCCAACCCGATCAAGCAGATCGTCGAGCAAAGGCTTTGTGTGCACCGACGATACGGCCGAAATTCCCATTAAATTGTTGCTCAATTGAGCTACAGGCCTTTTACGAGTTTCGAATTGTTCGAATAACTAGTTTAGCTCCAGCCCTTTGAGCGAGCCTTCCGCGCGCCAGTCTTCGAGCAGCTTGATGAAGGCGATGGAGCCGGCGCCATAAGGTCCGTTGCGAACGGCGGCCACACTCGGCTTGCCTTCATTGTTGTAGTAGCCCGGCGTGCATTCCTCGAGGAATTGCTGACGCATCATCGCAACGTCGATGATCGTCTGGATCCACGCCTTCTCGGCTTCGTCGCTGGCTTCGATCGTGCGGACCTGATGATCGGCGGCGTGTTTGATGACATACGCCATGTGCTGGCTCTGCGCGTTTAGCATGTGCGGAAAGTTCGCGGTAAAGCCGGATTGCGAGTTCGAGACGATGAACAGGTTCGGGAATCCGCGGCTGAAGAAACCGTGGAAGGTGGCGACCCCGTCTTTCCACTTGTCTGTCAACGATTGACCGCCGCGGCCATAAACTTCGTAGCCCGAACGGCGTGCGTAAGACGTGCCGACTTCGAAGCCCGTGCCGTACACGATGCAATCGAGTTCGTATTCCTTGCCGTTGGCGACGATGCCTTTTTCGGTGATGCGTTCAACGCCTTGGCCTTGCGTGTCGACCAGCGTCACGTTCGAACGGTTGAACGTCGGCAGATAATCATCGTGGAAGCAGGGACGCTTGCAGAACTGACGATAGTAGGGCTTCAGCGACTCCGCGACGTTGGGATCGTTCACGATCTCTTCGGCGCGCGCGCGGATCTGTTCCATCTTGCGATAATCGGCGAGCTCAAGGAGCTCGCCGGGATTGACTGCGCCGGCTTTGGCGCTGCGATTGCGCGCGATCACGCCGAGATTGACGATGATGTCGGTCCAGCCGTCATTCACCAGATCTTCTTTCTGCGGGATGCCGGATAGCAATTCATTGAAATTGTCCATCCGCGCCTGCTGCCAGCCGGGCTGAAGCGACTTCACCCATTCCGGATCGGTCTTGCGGTTGTTGCGCACGTCGATGGAAGAGGGCGTGCGCTGGAAGACGTAAAGTTGTTTTGCACTTTCGCCGAGATGCGGCACGCACTGAACGCTCGTCGCGCCCGTGCCGATGATGCCGACGACTTTGTCCTTCAGCTTGTCGAGGCCGCCCATCGGCGAGCCGCCGGTGTAATCGTAATCCCAGCGCGACGTGTGGAAGGAATGGCCTTTATATGTCTCGACGCCCGGAATGCCCGGCAACTTCGGGCGATGCAGCGGACCGTTCGCCATGATGAGGAAGCGCGCGCGTAGCGCGTCTCCGCGATTGGTCGATACGATCCAGCGAGTCGATGCTTCGTCCCAACGCGCTTCTTTCACTTCGGTCTGAAAGATCGCGCCTTTGTAAAGATCGAAATGCTCACCGATGCGTTTGCAGTACGCGAGAATTTCCGGTGCGCGCGTATATTTCTCGACCGGCATGTAACCGACTTCTTCGAGCAGCGGCAGATAGATGTAGCTTTCGATATCGCACGCCGCGCCGGGATAACGGTTCCAATACCAGGTGCCGCCAAAGTCACCGCCTTTTTCGACGATGCGGATATCCGTGACGCCCGCTTCGCGCAGGCGCGCGGCCGCCAGCAATCCGCCGAAGCCGCCACCGACGATCAGAACTTCCATTTCGTCGTTGAGCGGAGCGCGCGTGATCGGCGCGACGTAAGGGTCTTCGAGATAGTGCGCGAAGTCACCCTTGATCTCGACATATTGTTCATTGCCGTCGGCGCGCACGCGCTTGTCGCGTTCGGCGCGGTATTTAGCCTTCAGCGCTGCCGGATCGAAACCGAGATCGTCGTTCTTGGTGGCTGCATCTGACATGTCTGGCTCCAGCGATACTGACTATTTGTCAGTATGCCTGAGTTCACTGGTTTCGCAACGCTATCCGTTACCGGATTTGGAAATTGCGGAAAGACCGCTGCGGTCCGACGCCGGAACGCGTGTCGTCGCGCTGCATTCCGTATCGTAACCTTTTTAGGGGGCGCGACTTGCTGCAACATATCTTTTATTCCGGATGGGGTCCGCTATTGCGCACAGCGGTCAGCACCAGCGCGTCTTTCATAATTCTCATTGTGCTGCTGCGTCTTGCTGGTCCACGCGTGCTTGCCAAGTGGTATGCCTTTGATCTTGTCATTACCGTTGCGATCGGCTCCAGCTTTGCAAACAATGTGCTGTCCACAAACACCAGCGTGGCGCAGGCCGGTGTGGGCTTCATCTTTCTGATCGGCCTGCAATTCATAGTCTCGTGGATTATTCTGCATTGGAGCCCAATGCGAATGCTCGTTAATGCTTCGCCTTGCATGGTGTTGCACAAGGGCCGATTCCAGGACGAAAGCATGCGCCGAAATCGCGTGGCCGAAGCCGATATCCGCGCCGCTGTGCGCCATCATGGATTTTCTTCGCTTGAGCATATCGGCGCTGTCTTCCTTGAAGCCGACGGCACGTTCAGTGTGATCGAGAAACTGACCGGCTCCTGCTCGGCATTAGCTGACGTTCCAGAACTGGGAGGATCGAACGACGCCAACGAGGCAAAGTAGTGCTTCGATCGACCACGTCGTCTATCGTTTGTGCTTCGGCATCGCACCGCGCTGTAATGACCTTTTGTCAGGTTGACGAATTGGGCCCTGCAAGCGCATGCCATTTGTCACCACGCTGGGGAGCGAGATGGACCACGTCCGGATAGTTGCCAACGGCTTTCGGGCATTCGGATTGGCACTGGCGATTCCGGCATTGGTTCTGCTTTTCATGTTCGGCGGCAGCTTGTTTTCATTGGCGCATCCACCCGCCGTCGAGCCTGCGCATCCGCTCGATCTCGGCCAATATGGTATCGTTGCGCTTGTGCAGTATGGCGCGATCGGCGCCGCAAAGATGTTTCAGATTTTTGGCGTTATCGGGATGTGGGCCGGGGTTTTTATGGCGATCTTATCGATTGTCGTTCTTGTGTTTGCTCTCGTCTTGTTTCTGACCGGTCGTGGAATCGCAGCACATGGCCGATGGGCACGGATCGTAGGCATTGCGTGCAGCGTGTTCGCGCTCCTCGTCTGCTGGGGCGTTGGTTTAAACGTTCCGCGAGGCGGCGTCATCATCGTCCTCGTCATTGTTGCCGCTGCAGTATATGCGTTTTGGACTCTGGGCTGGCGATACGCCGTGCCGCGCTATTGAAAGGCTGCGACTGCGCTGCAAAGCTGTGGCATGCCCGATCTGAAACCCAATCCGATCTTTGCCAATCTGCCGACGACGATCTTCACGCACATGTCGGCGCTGGCGGCTCAGCACAATGCATTGAACCTGGGGCAAGGCTTTCCCGATGAGGATGGGCCGTTGTCGATCCGGCAGGCGGCATCGCGCGCGTTGTTGGAAGGGCCGAACCAATATCCGCCGACGCGCGGGCGTACGGAATTGCGCCGCGCCATCGTCGCGCACGCCAAACGCTTCTACGGTTTCGATTTTGATCCCGAGAAGAATGTTGTGGTCACCAGCGGGGGCACCGAGGCACTCACCGCCTGCATCATGGCGTTCGCGGGCGAGGGCGGAGAGGTTGTGCTGATCGAACCGGCCTATGACTCTTATGGACCGATTGCCGAAGCTGTCGGGGCGAAAGTGAAGACGGTGAAACTATCGCCGCCGGATTGGCGCTTGGACGAAGCCGCGCTCGCGGCTGTCGTTACGCCGAAGACACGCGCGGTGCTGATCAATTCGCCGCTCAATCCCATCGGCCGCGCCTTCACCCATGAAGAACTCGAAGGCGTCGCGCGTGTAATCGCGCAATCGAACGCAGTCGCGATCTGCGATGAAGTGTACGAGCACCTCATCTTCGATGGCCGCGAACAGATTCCGCTGATGAGCTTGCCGGTTATGGCGGAGCGCACGGTGCGCGTAGGGTCGGCGGGTAAAATGTTTTCCCTTACCGGCTGGAAAATTGGCTGGGTGACGGGCGAGGCGAAACTTATCGATGTGGTGGCGAAGTCTCACCAGTTCATCACCTTCACGACATCGCCCGCGCTGCAGCTTGGCGTCGCGCATGCGCTCGAGCATGAGATGGACTTCACGCTCAACCTCACGAAAACGCTGCAAGCCAATCGCGACATTCTCGCCGCCGGTTTGCAGCGCATCGGTTTCAAGACGTTGCCGTGTGAAGGCAGCTATTTCCTTACCGCCGATATTTCCGGTCTCACCAACGAGCCGGACCTCGCGTTCTGCGAGCGGCTGGTAAAAGAAGCGGGCGTCGCGCTCATTCCGCTATCGGTGTTCTTCACCGGCGGCAAACCGGACACGCTCGTGCGCTTCGCTTTCTGCAAGAAGCGCAGTGTGATCGAAGGCGCGGTCGAAAAACTAGAAACCCATTTCAAATCGCGCTGATCAGAACGTCGACCATGCCCAGCTGGTGATGCGCCAGCCTTTCGGTGTCTTTGCGGTTGAGAAGGTGAAGGAGCCTTTCTCGCTCTCGGCTTTGCCTTTTATTTTGTAGGTGAGCGTCGTCGCTGCGACTGCATAGCCGTGATCGGCGTCCGTGCGTTTGAAGCTCGGCGCGGCAACCGCCATGTGGAAATCCGAACCGCCGCCGGATTTGAAGAATACGCCGAAATCTCGGTTCCAATCATCGAATGACTTCCAGACATGCGGTGCAAATTCGTCGATGATAGCGGCGTCAGGCGCGTAGAGTGCTGCAGCCTTCGCGGTATCGCCCGCGTTGGTGGCATCGGCGAATTGATAGAACGGCGCCAGTGCAGGCGGTTCGCTCCCGGCATGGGCAACAGCGCCCATCGTCGAAACGCAAGCTATCGCAACGGCAAGTTTGATGAATTTCATAGCGCTATTCCCCCTTCGCTGATGATCGCGTTACGATAGCGCAATTCTGCAATCCGCGAAACTCACACTATTGGATAACATCTCGTCATGAGCATCGATCCCCGCACACCCATTCTCGTGGGTGCCGGACAGTTTACCCAACGCACTGCGCGCGAAGGCAAAATTGCCGAGAGCCTTTCGCCAATTGCGATGCTGGAGAAGGTCTCTCGGCTGGCGATGGATGACACGGACGCGGGTGGCAAACTCGCGGGCGCAATCGATACGATTGCGGTGGTGCGCTTCACGGCGGACTCGCCCGGCGATCAAGGCCGTTTGCCCAAGCGCATGTTCCGCAATCCACCGCTGTCGCTCGCCAATCATCTCGGCGCGAAGCCGAAGCGTATGTTCTACACAGCGGTTGGCGGTAACACGCCGCAATGGCTCGTCAATCGGACCGCGGAAGAGATCGCAAACGGCACATGCGAGGTCGCGTTGCTCACCGGCGCGGAATATATCGCGACGCTGCTCGGTGCGATGAAGCAGGGCGTGCAGCTAGACTGGAGCGCGGATGCCGATCCCGGCAGCGATCCCGAAGAAATTGGCGATATGCGTCCGGGCACGAACGCATATGAGTTGAAATACGGCCTGAACTTTCCGGTGAATGCGTATCCGCTGTTCGAGAATGGATTGCGCGGTCAAGCAAAGCGTTCGCCATCCGAGCATCTCAAATGGCTTGGTGAGTTCTTCTCGCCCTTCACGAAAGTGGCGTCGCAGAATCCATATTCGTGGTTTCCGACCTATCGTTCGCCGGAAGAGATTTCGACGCCGAGTGAGAAGAACCGTTTTGTTGGCTTTCCCTACACCAAATATCTCAACGCCGTGATCGAAGTGGACATGGCTGCCGCCGTCGTGATGACGAGTGTCGGCAAAGCGCGCGAATTCGGCATTCCAGAGTCCAAATGGATTTATCTGCATGGTTGCGGCGATGCGATCGACATCTGGAATGTCAGCGAGCGCGTGAATTATCATTCGTCGCCAGCGATCCGGATGATCGGCAATAAAGCGTTTGGCATGGCAGGCAAGAGCCCGAAGGACATGGACTTTATCGATCTTTATTCCTGTTTTCCGAGCGCGGTGGAGATCGGTTGTCAGGAACTCGGTATCGCGACGGACGATCCGCGCGGGCTCACCGTCACGGGCGGCTTGCCGTATTTCGGCGGCGCGGGGAACAATTACGTCATGCATTCCATCGTGACGATGATGGAGAAGCTGCGCGGTGCACCGGGTAAGTTCGGTCTGTGCACGGCAAATGGCTGGTATGTCACCAAACATTCTGCAGGCATCTATTCGACGACGCCGACAAAAGGCGCTTGGACGCGCGAAGACCCGAAGGCGTATCAGAAAGAGATCGACGC
>DASZML010000147.1:0-5563 GCA_035551875.1 Rhizomicrobium sp. | reverse complement strand
GCGCCGCGAGCGGCTGGTCCGGGCCACGGCGTTGGTGGCGTCGCGCACCGGGCTGGAAGGCACCTCGGTCGCCGCGATCTGCGCCGAAGCAGGGCTGACGGCGCGATACTTCTACGAATCGTTTCCGACGCGCGAGGCGATTTTCGTCGAAGCGTATCGCACGGTGCAGAACGAGCTTTTGAACCACATCGCCGCTGCGCCGGGATCGGGCGACACGGCCAAGCGCGCGCTCACCGGTTTCTTCAAGGCGATTCAAGAGCGACAGGATCTGGCGCGTGTGTTCCTGATCGATCTGGACGACCACGGCGGCGCGATGCGGATGGCAAGCTTCGAGGGCGCGAACAAGCTCAGCAAGGCGTTCGGATTGAAAGCGACGCATCCTTTGATGCTGGCTGGAATCATCGGCGCCATCGTGGACATCGCCAAGCGCTGGATCGAATCCGATTTCGCGGAGCCTATCCCGAAGGTGGTCGAGATCGCGCTGCCGTTCACGAAGGTGAAGGGCTGAGCGCCGCTCAATACGCCCAGCAAAATGACGCGGAAGAGTTACAACTTTGCCGCTTTCGCGCCATAAGGCTGCGGCACAAATTCGGGCACATCGGGGCCAGGAGCAAACGTGATCGTCATCGAGTTCATTATTTTCGTCGTGTCGTCGGGGTTGTTCTGCAGCAAGAATTTCCGCCACCAGCTTTGGGCGGTGATCGTCGCTGGCGTGATCGCGTCAGGATCGTCGCTTCTGTTTTTCTGGGATTTCTACGAGAGGATGGAGGCGAAGCCGCAGGCGCCGGTGGTGAAGGTGATGCGCGTGCCGGTCATTCAGCATGTCTCGCGCTCGCCCGCGCTGTCTAAGCCGGAGAATTGCCGCGACGACTATCCCTTCTTCTCGCGCATCTTCAGCGACGAGGGAACAACCGAACTTGCGTTCATCGTCGCGGCCGACGGAACGGTGAGCAATGTGAAGGTTTCAAAATCCAGCGGCTCCGACCGTCTCGACGATGCGGCGGTGGATTGCGTAAGCAAATGGCACTACCGCCCCGCGATCAAAGACGACCAACTCGTCGATGCACCGATGACTGTGAAGGTGAATTGGAATCTGGATAATGATGCGGAGAAGGGTGGGGAGAAAACTAAAGAGCAGCAAAAAAATTGATAACTATCTGTCGAAATTGCCAACGCTCAACCACGTATCGCCGCCGAGATTGATCTTGAACTTCAACTTATCTTTCAGCCGCTGAGCGAGAGATTTTCGGTTTGCGACAGAGTTATTTAGATGAACCATGTGTTTGCCAGCGATGTCGCTGATGTCCCTAATATCCCCAACTTGGACTAAGATCGTTTTTTGAGAGTGCGCTCCTAGAGCTAAGCCGGCTTCGAAAATTACGTTCGGACGAGGCTGACCGTCCAATTTGTGAGCGTTTCGCTTCCTGTCTGATTTACCAGCAAACTTAGCTTTGAGACGCGCATCTTCGTCCGACGACAGTAGAATCATGACGCCTTGCACTTTTTTCATCGCGTCATGGATTACATCGCCGACGATCGGATTGGGTAATCCACCGGGATTTTTTGCGCGCAAACGAAAAGGGCCGGAGCGAACTCCGGCCCTTTCCAACTCTTGCGCTGAACGTTGGATTTAAAAATCCATATCGCCCATGCCGCCCATGCCGCCGCCGGGCATTCCGCCCGCGCCGCCGGAGTCCTTCTTCGGACGATCGGCAACCATGGCTTCCGTCGTGATCAGCAGTGCCGCAACGCTCGAAGCGTTCTGCAGCGCGATGCGAACGACCTTTGTCGGGTCCACGATGCCGGCATCGATGAAGTCGACATACTTCTCGCCCTGTGCATCCCAACCGAACGTCGACGACTTCTGCTCCAGCAGCTTGCCGACAACGATGGAGGCTTCCGTTCCGGAGTTCTCCACGATCTGACGGATCGGCGCCTGGATGGCCTTGCGGACGATCGCGATGCCTTGCGTCTGGTCTTCGTTCTCGCCGGTGAGGCCTTGCAGCGCCTTGGTGGCATAAAGCAGAGCTGTGCCGCCGCCCGGAACGATGCCTTCTTCAACAGCCGCTTTCGTGGCGTTGAGCGCGTCGTCCACGCGATCCTTCTTCTCTTTCACTTCGACTTCGGTCGAACCGCCGACGCGGATCACCGCAACGCCGCCCGCGAGCTTCGCGAGACGTTCCTGCAGCTTCTCCTTGTCGTAGTCCGAGGTGGTTTCCTCGACCTGCGCCTTGATCTGGGCAACACGTGCCTGGATCTCGGACTTCTTGCCCGCGCCGTCGATGATTGTGGTGTTGTCCTTGTCGATCTTCACCGTTTTGGCCGTGCCCAGCATGTTCAGCTTCACGTTCTCGAGCTTGATGCCGAGATCTTCGCTGATCACCTGTCCGCCCGTCACGATGGCGATGTCTTCCAGCATGGCCTTGCGGCGATCGCCGAAGCCCGGTGCCTTCACGGCAGCAACCTTCAGGCCGCCGCGCAGCTTGTTGACGACGAGAGTCGCCAGCGCTTCGCCTTCGATTTCCTCGGCGATGATGAGCAGTGGACGTCCGCCCTGCACAACCGCTTCGAGGATCGGCAGCATCGGCTGCAGCGAACCCAGCTTCTTTTCATGGATGAGGATGTACGGCTCGGAAAGCTCGGCGACCATCTTCTCCGCGTTCGTGATGAAGTAGGGGGAGATGTAGCCGCGGTCGAACTGCATGCCTTCGACAACTTCGAGTTCGGTCTCGGCGGTCTTGGCTTCCTCAACCGTGATCACGCCTTCATTGCCGACTTTCGCCATCGCCTTGGCGATCATCTCGCCGACTTCCTTGTCGCCGTTCGCGGAGATCGTGCCGACTTGGCCGATTTCCTCGTTCGATTTCACTTTCTTGGAGCGCTTCTTGAGATCGGAGACGACGGCTTCAACAGCCTTCTCGATACCGCGCTTCAGATCCATCGGGTTCATGCCGGCCGCAACCGACTTGGAGCCTTCGCGAACGATCGCGCGCGCCAGAACCGTCGCCGTCGTCGTGCCGTCGCCGGCCGCGTCGTTGGTCTTGGAAGCAACTTCGCGCACCATCTGTGCGCCCATGTTCTCGAACTTGTCGCCGAGTTCGATTTCTTTCGCCACCGTCACGCCGTCCTTGGTCGTGCGCGGGGCGCCGAAGCTCTTGTCGATGACGACGTTGCGGCCTTTCGGGCCCAGCGTCACTTGCACTGCGTCGGCGAGAATATCGACGCCGCGGAGCAGTTTCTCACGCGCGTCGGAGCCGAATTTTACGTCTTTGGCTGCCATGTGTTTGATCTCCTAATTCTGATGATGAAGGGCGCTTACGCGGCCTTCTTGGTCGAGGACTTGCGGCCTTCGAGAATGCCCATGATGTCGGACTCCTTCATGATGAGGAGTTCTTCGCCATCGACCTTCACTTCGGTGCCCGACCATTTGCCGAACAGCACGAAATCGCCGGTCTTCACTTCGGGAACGACGCGCTTGCCGTTGTCGTCGAGGGCGCCGGGGCCCACCGAGACGACTTCGCCTTCCTGCGGCTTTTCCTGAACGGTATCGGGAATAATGATGCCGCCGGCTGTTTTTTGATCTTCTTTGACGCGGCGGACGACGACACGGTCGCCGAGCGGACGAAACTTCATGGGAATGTCTCCTTAAATAACCTAGGTTTTCCAACGTCTTGGGTTGGCGCGGCAGCACTCCCCAAAGGCGAGTGCTAACTGGCTGAGCGGGATATAGTTTTGAGTCCCCGACCCGTCAAGGCGTGCGTCCGGAAAAAGGAGAAGCGCGATGTTCACTTGTTTCATCCGGTACGAGATCGCGCCGGGCGGGCTGGAGGCCTTCAAAGAGTACGCGCGTGCGTGGATCGCGCTGGTCCCCAAATATGGCGGCACGCATCACGGCTATTTTTTGCCGGGCGAAAGTGGCGATGTGCTGCCGGACGCCAGTTTCAGTTTCCCCGGCGTCGGTGTCGAAGGTCCGCCGAATATCGGCGTCGCGCTGTTCAGCTTTCCCGATCTGAAATCGTACGAACGCTATCGCCGCGATGTTGCCGAAGATGATGCGTGCAAAGAGGCGACCGCGCGCATCAACGAAACGAGATGCTTCTCTCGCTATGAGAGAAGCTTTCTCATTCCGATGTTCGATTAGACGCCGAAGTAACCCGGACGGCTGATGTCTTCGATGACGCCGATCTCTTTCGGCGTCCATCCGAGTTCAGCCTGTGTTTTCGCGCTCGATGCCGGCATGTCGAGACCCGCGAACATTCCCATGAAGCCGAAATGCACGCCCGCTTCTTCCGGCGTCAGCGATTTGGTTTTCACGTTCAGTATTTTCGCGAACACGTGGGCAAGATCGCGCACTGGCACGGATGAATCCGAGACCGCATGGTAGGCTTTGCCCGCCGCGCCTTTCTCCAGCGCGAGGCGATAGCAGCGCGCCACATCCAGACGATGCGCCGCCGACCAGCGATTGCTGCCGTCGCCGACATAGGCCGACACGCCTTTTTCGCGCGCGACGTCGAACAGATAGCCGATGAAACCTGCCTTTCCTTCACCGCCATGCACTTGCGGCAAGCGGATCGCCATCGTGCGTACACCGCGATCGGTGAACCCAAATACCGCCGCCTCCGACATGCGGGGCATGCCCGGTTGATGGCGCATCATGTCCTCCGTGGCGAACTCGCCCGGCGAAATCATGGCGACGCCGGACGTGACGATGAGCGGTTTGTTCGTGCCTTCCATCACGCTGCCCATCGCTTCGATGGCCCGTTTGTCGATTTGCCCGTTCTCCACGAATTTCGAGAAGTCGTGGATGAAGGCGCAGTGGACGACGCCGTCCGCATTCTTCGCGGCGCTCTTTAGACTTTCGACATCGTTGAGATCACCGCGATGCACTTCCGCGCCGAGCTTCTTCAACGTTTCGACATTCGCATCGTTACGCGCGAGTCCTACAACGTGATGGCCATGTGCGATGAGTTCCTTGGTTGTCGCGCTGCCGATGAACCCGGCTGCGCCTGTCACGAATACACGCATGATACTCTCCTGTGTTTGAGACGATCAGTTCGCTATCGCGATGCCGCCTTCAATTTTCAGAATCTGTCCGGTCATGAAGGTGTTGCGCATGCAGGTGAGATAAGCCTCCGCTGCTTCCGCAGGCGTGCCGGGGCGCTGAATCAACTGCCGCTGCGCCATCGCCTTCAGCATTTCTTTGCGGGCGTCGCCATAACGGTCGAACAATTCGGTTTCGATCAGGCCTGGGCAAACGCAGTTCACGCGCACCGGGGCCAGATCGACAGCGAGGCCAAGGACCAAACCTTCCGCCGCCATCGCGCTGGCCGAAACGATCGGCATGCCTTTCATTGGCCGGTGCGCGAGCATTCCGTTCGTGAACGTAAATGAACCGCCAGCCGGCAAATGCATTGCGCCGTGCTTGGCCACCGCGACTGCACCCCAGAAACGCGTGTTGAAGCGTTGCGCTGCCTGCTTCAGGTCGAGATCTTTCAACATTCCCATGCTGAGGCCGTCCGTATCGCCCGCGGTGAACGCGATGTGATCGAAGCCTTTATGCTCC
>DASZML010000146.1:0-8044 GCA_035551875.1 Rhizomicrobium sp. | reverse complement strand
CGTTTCGGCGGCTTCGATTTCGGTGAGTTCGCCGTTCGGCGCTTCGCGGGCCATCCAGGCGAGGAAGCGCGTCAGCGCCGCGCCATCGCGGATATGCGCCTTGCGTGCGCCTTCGATCTCGACCGGGTTCTTGCACGCCTTTGGCAATTGGCACGGATCGACGCCGCGTTTCACCGTTGCGCCGGCTTTCTCAAGTCGCGCGAATGCGGCGGCGGATGTCCAATTCGCATCGGCAACGACGGTTTTACCTTTCAGCGCATCGAGCGCTGAATTGAACTCCTCTGGGGCGCGCACGCGAACCGCATTGCCGAGATGCTTGAGCAGATCCGGCGTCGTCTTGCGCTCGTCCACAAACCAATCGACCGAGCCGTCCGAATTCAAAATCGCCGACGACAACACGAACGGCGTGTGAGGTGTGTCGCCGCCACGGATGTTGAGCAGCCAGCAAATCGAATCTGCCAGCGAAACGATGGCAGCGTCGGCACCGTTCTTCTTCACGTTTTCAGCGATGCGCGTACGCTTGGACTCTGCGCCTTCGCCGGCGAGATTCATCGCATGCGGAACAGCTTTCGCGGTCGGCGCAGCGGGGCGGTCACGCCAAACGGCATCGATCGGATTGCCATCGGTCGGCACCAGCGTCGCGCCGGCTTTCTCCACGGCGGCACGTAACGCATCCGCGCTCGCTGCCGAATGCACCCACGGATCGAATCCGATCTTCGCGCCTTTGGACGCGTTGTTCGACAACCACCCATTCGGTCCTTCTTCGACCAGATCGCGAGGCTCGAACAATTTCGTATCGGTCTGCTGGCGGACCTGAAGGGTGTAGCGGCCGTCTGCGAACACTGCCGCTTTGTCCTTCAGCACCACGGCGGCGCCGGCGGAACCGGTGAACGATGTGAGCCAAGCCAGCCGCTCGTTACACTCCGGCAGATATTCGCTCTGATACTCGTCAGAGTGCGGCACGACGAAACCGTCCAGTCCTCGCTTCGACAATTCCGCGCGCAGAAGCTGCAGCCGCGCCGCCACCGTTGCGGCGTCGGAGCGGTCCTCGAATGACTGGAATGACTGCGTCTTATCCATCAAATAGCACTCGAAAAAGTATCGGGCGGACCCTACCGCCGCCCACGGGATGCCTCAAGCACAAGCGCACTCCACGGCCCATCACGGCGCGTTTCGCGCAAGATAAGGCCATGCGGGCGATAGAAACTCAGCACAAGATTTTCCTGCCACGTCAGCAAGCCGGACAACACCAGCGCACCACCACGCGCGAGCGAGCGGGCGATAGCGGGCGCAAGTTGTGTAAGCGGCGCTGCTAAAATATTCGCAATGATGAGATCGTAGGGCGCTTTGGCCGCTAGTGCCGGGCTGGAGAGCCCGTCCGCGGTTATGGCTTGAACCAAAGTTGCTTCGCCATTCGCTGCTGCGTTCTCGCGTGTGACATCGACTGCGACCGGATCGATATCGGATGCCAGGACGCGCCGCCGCCAAAGCTTGGCAGCGCCGATAGCGAGCAATCCCGTTCCGCATCCCAGATCGAGCACGTTGCGATAGGCGCGGCGCCGCGCCAGCACGGACAACGCGCCCAGGCACAGCGACGTCGTCTCGTGGTGGCCGGTGCCGAAGGCCATGCCCGCTTCGATGCGAATGGGAATGACACCGGGCGGAACGATGCCGGCATCGTGCGCACCGTAGACGAAGAAGCGGCCCGCGCGTACCGGCGGCAATCCTTCCTGGCTGAGCTTGATCCAATCCACGTCGGGCAACAGCGAGACGTGCACATCGCGGCCCGCGAGCTTGGAGAGCAGATCGCCGTCGGGCATCGCCGTGTAAAGCGCTTCAACCGTTGCATCCGGTTTGAACGGCTCTTCGTGGATCAACACCGCCTGCGGCGACGTGCCGAGCTCGAAAGCGGCGGAGATATCGCCGGCTTCTTCCTTTGCGGTGACGACCGTGGCTTTCCACAGCGGCGGCGCAATCATGGCGTTTCATCGCGTGGGTGCGCGCCAAGGTAGATTGCTTCGTATTTCTCAAGATGTTGGCGCGTCATTCGAATACCCACACCTCCGCTGGTAGTTGAATTGAAAAATGGGCGGAGGGGGTGTCCCCCCCCGAATTGAAGTCGAGATTTGCCTCGCGCGACTGCAGCACCAGATGTTGTGGTGCGGCAAGGTGCGAAACATTTGAAGTCAAGAATCGCGATGGCCCCCCTCTCACTCCGTCCAGTCCTCTTCACGAACAACGCTCCGCTTTCCGCCGGAAGGGTCTTTCCCAGCGATTGAAACAGCAAAATGGCTGAAAGAACATAATAGGAACATAAGCGGCGGGTGTCAAGCCGGGCAGCCATTTCCCAAATTCGCGTTGTTGCAGGCGACGTCGGCATTGTCTGCCGGCAGCAACCCTCAGGCGGTGGTGCTGTCGGCTGTCCACAGCAGGGCGCCAAGAATCACAGCCACGCCGATCAATGCAGGCACGTCGCCCATCAGGTGACCCATGTGGTTCATGCCTTGGGTCATGCCGAAAGATTGCCGCGCCATGATCGCGCCATGCACCAGACTCGACACGACGGTGAACCAGATCAGGCCGCGATTGGCGAGCGGATCGCGCGCGGCGAGGATGAGGAAGATGCCGAGCACCGCGTAAACGCCCACGATCATCATGAAGTAATCGCTGGAATAGGGCGTGCCCATATGCCAGGCCCAACCCGACGGCCAGACAATCGACAGCGGATAGAGCGCAAGGAATGCGATACCGAAAACGACAAGCGCGATTTTCAAGAGGGATAGCGCATTCATGGCGAGGCCCCGTTCCGTCTGATTGCAGCGAAGAACTCCGCTCAGACTCAGCGGGAGGAAAGGAGAAGGATAGCAGCTTTTAAGAGAGGCGGCAAAAACTCGTCTGGTGTAGCGAGACGCAATGTGGCCCTGAGGATATTGTCGAGGACTTGCTAGTGAAACGATTGGCTCAAAAGCACCGTTTGCACCAGCAGCAGCACATTCGCGCCGACAATGATGAATGCTGTGGCTCGCGCAAAGAATTTTGTCGCTGGCCGATTCGTGTAGCGCCCCATGATTTTGCGATCGTTGGTGAAACGCACCAGCGGGAATATCGCGAAGCCGAGTTGAAGGCTCAACACGACCTGGCTCAATACCAGCAGCTGCGTGAGCGAGCCTTCGCCTGCGAACGCTGCCGCGCCCAGCGCCGGAAACAACGCGATGCCCCGCGTGATCCAGCGCCATCGGACCGGACTCACATTCAGTCCCAGGAATCCCGCCATCACCGCTTGGCCCGCCATGGTGTCGGTGATGGTCGCGTTCTGGCCGGCTGCAAGCAGCGCCACCGCGAAGACTGTGCTGGCGACGCCGGTGCCGAGGGACGGCGCGAGCAACCGATAAGCGCCCGCGAAATCGACTTCATGTCCGCCATGCCCGCCAAGTGCGGACGCAGCGAGGATCAGGATCGCGGCATTGACAAGCGCGGCGATGAACAATGACGCCGCGCAATCGATCGCCGCAAGGCGCAAGGCCTGTGGCTTGGCCCTTTGCTGTGCTTGATCGCGCGCGAGTGTGCTGTGGAGATAGATATTGTGCGGCATGATAGTGGCGCCGAGAATGCCGAGCGAAAGATAAAGCGCATTGGGATTGAGTAGCTTCTTCGACGGCAGGAAGCTCGCGAAGATTCCCGTCGCCGGCACACGGCTAAGGAAAAGCTCGTAGAGCAAACAGGCGCACACCACGCCCATCAAGACCACGACGAACGCCTGGATCCGCCGCATGCCACGATTCTGGAGCGAGAGCACGGCAAACGTCGCGGCAACGGTGGCGCACATTCCCATAAGCACCGGTAGGCCGAACAGCAGTTGCAGCGCGATAGCGGTGCCGATGATCTCCGCCACATCGCAAGCAACGATGGCGAGTTGCGCGCTGAGCCACAGCGCCGTGTTCGTTTTGCGCCCGTAATGTGCGCGGCAATGCTGCGCGAGATCGGCCCCGCTAACGAGCCCGAGCTTCATCGACAGCATCTGCAGGAAAAGCGCCGCGAGGCTCGAGAGCACAACGACGGGAAGCAGCGTGAACCCAAACTGGGCACCGGACGCAAGATCCGTCGCCCAGTTGCCTGGGTCCATGTAGCCGACGGCAATAAGCAAACCCGGCCCTGCCGTCGCCGCGAGCCGTAACCAGGATGTCTTTTCGGTATCTGCGGCTTGGCTGGGCCGGCTTCCAAGCGTTGCTTGCTGTGCCGGCGGCGGCGTCACCGTCGCGACGAAGAGAATGTCCTCTTCGCCGCGCCGCTATTTATCATTCGGCCGCCATCTTGGTTTTCTTTGCCTGTTTGACTGCATCCTCGATACCCTTCGCACCTCCCAAATCCTGGTCGGTCAGCTTGCCAGCGCCGGGGCGGGGCGAAATGTCGGCGCCGGTTTGCGGATCGCCTTCGGCTGCGGATTTTGTCCGTAGTGCCAGCTTCTTCAAAACGTTCGTCTCCTTGGCCGAGAGCTCCACAGTTGCCATGCCGTCACCATCGTCGATGGGCATAGTCTCTTCGAGATCGTCGACACGTTCCCACTGCGGGCCGGAATTCCACGGACCTTTTGCATCGCCAGGACCTTGCGAGGTATTGACGTAAAGGTTCGCGAATTTCTCGATTCCAGGTAGCTTGCCCGGCGGGAAATTCTCCTCGATGGAATAAAGCGCCTTCTCGAAAGATTTCTGATGGGCGATCTCGCGCGTCATCAGAAAGCCGAGCGCTTCTTTGATGCCGGGATCGTCGGTAATATTGATGAGCCGCTCATAGATGATCTTGGCGCGGCTTTCCGCAGCGATATTTGAGCGCAGATCGCAGGTCGGATCGCCCCGGCTGTCGATATAGGCTGCTGTCCACGGAACGCCGGAAGAATTGGTCAGCGCGGGTCCCCCGCCGTACAGGATCGAAAGTGTATGGCTGTCGCCGCCCGCGTTCAGCGATGCCAGGAGATCGCCTTCGGACTTCGCCGCCTCGGCGAGTTCGCCTTTTGCGCCTTTGCATAACATCGCCACGATGGAGCCGATGACTTCAAGATGGCTGAGTTCCTCGGTTGCAATATCCAGCAACATGTCTTTTCTGCCGGGATCGTCTTCCGCCAGACCCTGCGTGAAGTAGCGCATGGCGGCGGCAAGCTCACCATCCGGGCCACCGAACTGCTCGAGAAGGAGCGAGCCCAGGACGGGATTGGTTTCGCCGACGCGCACGGTGTATTGAAGACGCTTGTTATGCATGAACATGCGCTGGAACTCCTTGTTGTTATTGTTTTGACCAGCACTGGCCCGCGCCGCGGGCCCGCGCATGCAAGCACAACGGCTGCTCTCGCGTAACCGTTTCAGAGATTTCTGGAGCGACTGAAATTATTTTGGACGGCTAACATAGAGCGAGCGTGGAACTTGCTTCACGCCCTTTGCACAAAATTATCAATCACCTTCTTCTCGCCGGCCTTATCGAAATCGACGGTGAGCTTGTTGCCTTCCACGAAGCTGACATGCCCGTAACCGAACTTCTGATGGAAGATGCGGTCGCCGCGTTTGTATTGCGAGGATTCCGGATCGCTCGTCTGAATCGTATAGGCCTGCGCCTCGATCATCGGCGGGCGCGTGCGCATGGTGCCTTGCGCGGCGCGATTGGCTTGCGCGCGCCGCCAGCCCGGCGAGTCATAAGTACTACCGAAATTCGCGGCCTGCGCGTTGTCGCGGAAGCCGACGCTGCCGCCGTAAAAACCTTCATCCACCACCGTATCGACATGCTCTTCCGGCAGCTCGGTGATGAAGCGCGACGGCAGCGCGCTTTGCCAGTTGCCATGCACGCGCCGGTTTGCGGCGAAGAACACGAAGATGCGTTTGCGCGCGCGCGTGAGGCCCACATAGGCGAGGCGTCGCTCTTCTTCGAGGCCAGCCAAGCCGTTCTCATCCATCGTGCGCTGTGACGGAAACAATCCTTCTTCCCAACCGGGCAGAAAGATGGTGTCGAATTCCAGACCCTTTGCGGCATGCAGCGTCATCAGGCTGATGCGATCGCCGCCGTCGTTCTGCTCGAGCTCCATGACGAGCGAAACATGCTCGAGGAACGCGGGCAGCGATTCATACTGCTCCATCGAACGGACGAGTTCTTTGAGGTTGTCCAACCGCCCCGGCGCTTCGGCGGATTTGTCGTTCTTGAGCATGTCGGTGTAGCCGGATTCATCCAGCACCATTTCCGCAAGCTCGGTGTGCGGCAGAATTTTCGATGTTTCGTTCCACCGCGCGAAGTTCGCCGCGAGTTCGCTGAGCGCCTTGCGCGCTTTCGGCGGCAACTCATCGGTCCCCGCGATCTCGCGCGCCGCCGTCAGCAGCGGCATATGTTGCGCGCGCGCGAAAGCATGCAGCGATTGCACGCTGGCGTCACCGATGCCGCGCTTGGGTTTGTTGACGATGCGCTCGAACGCCAGGTCGTCGTCGCCCTGCGCGATCAGGCGCAGATACGCCATCGCATCGCGGATTTCCGCGCGCTCGTAGAAGCGCGGGCCGCCGATCACTTTGTAGGGCAGGCCGAGCGCCAGAAAGCGATCTTCGAACTCGCGCATCTGAAATGACGCGCGCACCAGGATCGCCATCTGCGTGTAGGAATCGCCTTTGCGCTGCAGGTTCTCGGCTTCGGAGGCGACAGAGCGGGCTTCCTCTTCCGCGTCCCACACGCCTTGCACTTTGATCTTCTCGCCCTGATCGCCCTCGGTCCACAGCGTCTTACCGAGACGGCCTTTGTTCGCGGCGATCAATCCGGACGCGGCACCGAGGATCGCGGGCGTGGAGCGATAATTGCGTTCGAGGCGAATGACTTTTGCGCCGGGAAAATCGCGTTCGAAGCGCAGGATGTTTTCCACTTCCGCGCCGCGCCAGCCATAGATCGACTGATCGTCGTCGCCGACGACGCAGATATTGCCAGCGCTCCCGGCGAGCAATTTCAGCCACAGATACTGAACCGTGTTGGTGTCCTGATACTCATCCACCAGCATGTATTTGAAGCGGTCGCGATATTCGGCAAGGATGTCCTCGTGCTTGCGCAGGATCGTGAGCACTTCGAGCAGCAGATCGCCGAAGTCCACCGCGTTCAGCGATTTCAACCGGTCCTGATATTGGCGATACAGATCGCGGCCTTTACCGAACGCGAAACCATGCGATTCGCCATCGGGCACATCTTCGGGGCGAAGGCCGCGGTTCTTCCAGCCGTCTATGAAACTCGCCAACGTGCGCGCGGGCCAGCGCTTATCGTCGATGTTCTCCGCTTGCATCAGTTGCTTCATCAAGCGCAGCTGGTCGTCGGCATCGAGAATGGTGAAATTGGATTTGAGACCGGCCAGCTCCGCGTGACGGCGCAACATGCGCGCGCCGATGGAGTGGAACGTGCCGAGCCACTGCATGCCCTCGACCACGCCGCCGATGAGAAGGCCGATGCGCTCCTTCATCTCGCGCGCGGCCTTGTTGGTGAAGGTCACGGCGAGCATCTGTCCCGGCCATGCGCGGCGCGTGGCGAGGATGTGCGCGAGGCGCGTCGTCAGCACGCGCGTCTTGCCGGTGCCCGCACCCGCCAGCACCAGCACGGGGCCATCCACGGTCAGCACCGCCTCGCGCTGCTCCGGGTTCAGACCGTGCAGATAGGGCGGCTCGCGTTGCGCCACTGGCGGCGAAGCGTCGTGCTCGTCATCGCCGAAAGCCGCGTCGAGCGGGTCGGAATAGGGGTTGGCTGCCATGATACCGCAGAGTGTAGCAGGGCCTTAAATGGTCTGTCGCCCCTTTGTTCTCAAGACCGATCGGTAGTGTCTCAGCTTGAAATTATTTCCAAAAGCCCAGCGATTTCGGATCGGAGTTGGGATTCTGTGATTTCAAATATCGACGCCGGGACAAGCGAATAACAATCCGCCGCCGTGAACGTCCTATCAAAAGCCGAAGCATCTAAATTGGTCGGAGGCGCTTCGTCCCGCCACATCCGCCAAGCGGCCTGATAGGACTTCACAAAGGACGCCGCGTCTATTTCTTCGGCCACA
>DASZML010000145.1:0-7329 GCA_035551875.1 Rhizomicrobium sp. | reverse complement strand
CAATTCGCGGCGGTCGACGCGCATTTAAAAACCCTGGGCTTCGAGCCACTGCAAGCTTCGCAGTGGAAGCGCGTAAGCGATCACGCGGCGATTGCTTGGCGGGATGTGCCCAAAGAGGTGGCAGCTTGAGCGCAACGCTTTATCCCGTCGCGCATCTCGCACCGTGGGATCAGGAGCGCTGGCCGCACTTTCAGTCACACGAGATCGCCTGCCGATGTTGCGGAGAAATCTGCATCTGGCAGGAGGCGCTCGATGCCCTCGAAAACTTGCGGCGCGCAGTGAATGCGCCGCTCGTCATCAATTCCGGTCATCGCTGCGCGCTGCACAATGCGCGGGTCGGCGGTGCGCCATTGTCGATGCACAAGACGCTCGCCTTCGATGTCGCGCTCGGCACACACGATCCGGCGAAACTGTCGGGTGCCGCGCACGCAGCCGGGTTTCGCGGCTTCGGCTTCGGCCAGTCATTCTTGCATCTCGATACGCGCGTCACATACGCGCGCTGGTTCTATGGAAAACGGAGTCACGACAAATGGATATCCTTGGGAGTTTGCTAGGTACTGGCGCGTCAGCGCTCACCGGCGGCATGTTCGGCCTCGCCGGAAACATCGCGTCGAAGATCTTCGGCTATGTCGAAACCAATCAGACGAACGCACAGCGTACCGCGGAATGGCAACATGAGACCGAGTTGCTGAAACTACAGCTGCAGCTCAAGACCGAAGAAACGGAAAACGAGCAGGCGCTTTTGCCGGCGCAATCGTTGGACGCGCTCAGCGCCAGTATCCGCGCCGAAGCGGCGTACGGCACATCCTATAAGTGGGTCGATGCGGCACGTGCGCTGGTGCGCCCGGCCTTGACGCTTGGACTTGCGAGTTTTCTCGCCGCCGCGTTCTTCGCGATGCCAGAAGGCGCGGCAGACAAAACCTATGTCGTCGATAGTCTCGTCTTCGCGTCGGTGACGGCGATCACCTGGTGGTTCGGCGACAGGGCGCCACGGAAGACTGTACGGCATGGCTGAAGATTCAAGCCTTGTGTTCATAGACGAGACGATAGCTGCGATGGAGTTGGTGCTCGATGGCGGGACGCCGCGAGACGAACTCTGGCGGTACATGATCGCCATGCTTGCGCGGCACATACTGGGAACCGCAATCCGCAGGCAGGATGTCCGCGAGTTGCAATCGCTTTTCGTGAAGGTTGCCGCCGGGGAAGACTTATCAGCCGCACGCGGCTGAGGCATTGTGCGTGCGATCGTTATTGCCGGAGTGCCGTCCATGAAAGTCAGCGAAGCCATCGCCACGCGCAAAACCATCCGCGCGTTCAAATCCGATCCCGTGCCGCGCAAAACGATCGAAGAGATTTTGTCGCTGTCGGCGCGCGCGCCATCGGGCGGCAATTTGCAGCCGTGGAAAGTTTACGCGGTGCTGGGCGAGGCGCGCGACGAGCTGGTGCGGCGTGTGGCCGAAAAGCGCAAGACATCGCCGATGGGTTCGGTGCCGGAATATCACATCTATCCGCCGGAGCTGACCGAGCCCTACAAGACGCGGCGCTTCAAGATTGGCGAGGCGATGTATGCGACGATCGACATTCCGCGCGAAGATAAAGTCGCGCGGCTGAAATTCTTCGAGAAGAACTGGGAGTTCTTCGGCGCGCCGGCCGGGCTCATCTTCACCATCGACCGGCAAATGCAGCAGGGTCAGTGGTCCGATCTGGGCATGTTCATGGAGAACATCATGCTGCTCGCGCGCGAGTACGGCTTGCACACCTGTCCGCAGGAAGCGTGGTCGCTGTTTCATCCGGAAATCCGCGAATATCTCAATGTGCCGCAGAACGAGATGATCTTTTGCGGCATGGCCATCGGCTATGCCGACGACGATGCTGTCGTTAACCGGCTTCACAGCGAACGCGCGCCGCTGAATGAATGGTTTGTCACGAGGGAAATGGCGTAACGCGAGCCGACACACCATATATATATGAGAAACCCGCGCTGGATTTCTCCAGCGCGGGCTCTCGCTTGACGGTCCTATCCGGCGGGGAGGGGCTTTCCGACGGATACTTCCTCAAGATCGAAGCTCCGTCCGCAAATCCCGCGGTAACCAAACACCGGAGCAATTCGTTCTGAGGGCCATATTGCGATGGCGGCGCTGAACGCATTCTGGATATCGTATTCATCGCGCGTTCATGGCGGAGAGCCTAGAAAACCTTATGTTTCGGTTGGTCTTTCTCGCAGTTTTCGCGGCGTTCCTCGCGAGCGCGGTGCCGGCTTGCGCGCAACAGGAATGGGGAGATCCGCAGCCGCTGGATCGTCTGCTGCCACAAGTTCGCGAACGTCATCCCGGCACATTCTATGATGCCGAAGGGCCCTATTCGGATGCGAATGGCGGAATGCATTATCGCTTGAAGTGGATGACGCCCGAAGGCCGTATCATCTGGCTCGACACCGACGCGCGCACCGGACGGGTATTGGGTGTCGATCGCGGCGGTTTTCACGCGAACAATTTTGCAGCGCCGCCTCGCGAGGCCTATCCGCCACCGCGCAACGAACAACGTCCGTTTGATGGCGGTCGCAACCGCGACAACAGGTATCATGAAAACCGCTTCAATGGCGGGTGGAAACATCACGACAATCATCACGGTGGGCACTGATGCGCGTTCTGCTTGTAGAAGATGACGCCGATCTTCAACGCCTCTTAAAAAAGGCCCTGACAGATGCGGGCTATGTGGTCGATTCAGCGAGCGATGGCGAGGAAGGTCACTTCCTCGGCGACACCGAACCTTACGATGTCGTGATCCTCGATCTCGGTTTGCCCAAGCTCGACGGCGTGCGCGTACTGGAGAAGTGGCGCAAGGCTGGGCGCACGATGCCGGTGCTCATTCTTACCGCGCGCGATCAATGGAGCGACAAGGTTTCGGGTTTTGATGCCGGAGCGGACGACTATCTCGCCAAGCCATTTCACACGGAGGAATTGCTGGCGCGCGTTCGTGCTTTGCTGCGCCGCGCCGCTGGTCTTGCGACATCGGAAATCGAAGTCGGCTTGATGAAGATCGACACGCGCACCAGCCGGGTGACGGTGGACGGCAACCCCATCAAGCTGACATCGCTGGAATACCGGCTGCTTGCCTATCTCGCGCATCACAAGGGCAAAGTGGTATCGCGCACCGAATTGGTGGAACATCTCTACGATCAGGACTTCGATCGCGATTCGAACACGATCGAAGTTTTCGTCGGCCGGTTGCGCAAAAAACTCGGCATCAACGTGATCCAAACGGTGCGTGGCCTTGGCTACAGTCTCGAAGATCCCAACGCGTCTCGCAGCGAAGATCGCGCCAAGGCTTGATTCACTCTCCGCACGCCTCATCGCGGCGGCGGCGGTTTGGACGGTCTTAGGTCTTTTGATCGGTGGCTTGCTGCTGTCGGGCGTTTTCCGCTCGTCGGTGCAAAGCGATTTCGACTCGCGGCTGCTATTCGATCTGCAAGGTATGATCGCGGCGGCGGAGCCTGGCCCTGCCGGACAAGTCTCGCTGGCTGGACGTTTTACCGATCCGCGGTTCGAGCGCGTCTATTCCGGCTGGTATTGGCAGATCACGCCAGCGCCCGGCAGCGCGCATCCGACCGACGTGCAGATTTCGCGCTCGCTTTGGGATCACACGATCAAATTCGGCGATTCGAAATTCGCGCGCGGAGTTGTTCACTACGGCAACGCACCAGGTCCGGAGGATCAGCCGCTGCGATACATCGCGCAGCATGTCGAATTTCCAATATCGGACACACCACAACCGAACGACACGAAGGGCTACACATTTCTCGTCGCCGGCGATCAAACACAGCTTGAAGCGGAAGTGGCGCAGTTCAACGGTACGTTGCTATGGTCGTTCGCGCTTCTGGGTGTTGGGCTACTCGTCGGCATCTTTCTGCAAGTGCGCGTCGGTCTTGTGCCGCTACGGCGTTTGAGCGAGGGACTGTCCAGGATCCGCGGCGGCCAGGCACGCAGCCTCGATGGCAAATTTCCCGCGGAGATCGCGCCGCTGGCGAGCGAACTCAACAGTTTGATCGAACACAATGCCGAAGTCGTCGCGCGCGCACGCACGCATGTGTCCAACCTTGCGCATTTCCTCAAGACTCCGCTCTCGGTGATCTCGAGCGAAGCTTCCGCGCAGCCGGGACCGTTTGCCGACGCGGTGTCGAAGCAGGTCACGACGATGCGCCGGCAGATCGATCACTATCTGGCACGGGCTCGCGCTGCTGGTGCGGTCAACGCCATCGGCAGCCGCGCGCCAATAGCGCCTGTGTTGACGGATCTCGTGCGTGTGTTAACGCGCATCCACGCTGCGCATCACATCGCGATCGATGTCGATTGTCCGCCGGAGCTGGCATTTCGCGGCGAGAAGCAGGATCTGGAAGAGATGTGCGGCAACCTCATCGACAACGCCTGCAAATGGGCGAAGTCGCATGTTCGCGTTTCGGCGCGCGCCGGAGCGGGCGCAACCGTCGAGATCCATGTCGGTGACGATGGACCGGGGCTTAGTCCGGAGGAGCGCGCAAGGGTCGGCGAGCGCGGAGAACGGCTGGATGATAGCGTGCCCGGTAGTGGTCTCGGCCTCGCCATCGTCCGCGACATCGCCCGGCTTTATGGCGGCGCGATGAGCTTGGGTGAAAGCCCGCTCGGCGGCTTGGAAGTCCTGCTGATCCTGCCACGTATTGGTTAGTCCAAGGCCGGCAGCGGCAAGACGGCGTTAACAATAAGCCGTTAAGATTTTACCTGCCGAAAAAGCCGATTGCCGGGGGGCCAGCAATCGGGTTGTGGAAACCGATGATCGCTGAAGCCAAAGCGAGACAGTTGAAAGCGTTGCTGGGTGTTTTGCCGGCGACCATCGCTTTGCGTCTGGCGAAAGCGATCGAGATTGATCGGCTCAATGACGGCCGCGCGCTTCCGCACGATCTCATTCTCGATAGTTTGCGCCCAGTGTTGCGTCGCGTTTCGGATTCGAGCCGCACAGACACGCCGCTACGCCTGTTCTGCCGTCCGTTCGAGGATCTGCTCACGCTGCAGCCGCGCAAACACAAAATAAAAGGGCGTATCGCGCGCAGCTCGATTTCTCCTGTCTGGAACTGGCTGGCGCAAACGCTCGTGCCTGACGATGTCACGTCGTTCTCGGTGCGCGCGAAGTCCGCGATCCTCGGGATGAAGCCCGATTCCATTCCGGAACAGACCGAAATGTTCTGGACGCTTGCCGCGCAAGCAATTCTGACGGCATTGGACGACGATCGCGGACGCAAGGATGCGAAACGTGTGCTCGAAAACGATATGGCGGTGGAAGACGCGCGCGAGATTGCGCTGATGCTTTCCATCGGCAAGGAGATCGTGACGTTGCAGCATGAGATCCCGCGGCCGCTCCCGACGCTGACCGACGATCATGTCTGGAAGCTGCGCGATATCTACGACCGCGTGGTGCAAAGCGTCCCTGATGCCGCGCCTTACATTGCGGTTGTCGCGATGCACCGGCTGGAGCGTCCGTGGGAAGCGCTCAAACTGCCATTGCAAGTGTCGCGGCAGACGCAAGACACGCTTATTTCGAGCACCGACATGGGCATGGTGGGCGAAATCCTGTTCGGCGATATCGAGCATTACACGACCGACATTCGTGCGGCGCGCCCGCAAGCCTTCCATGCGGAAGAACTCATCAACAATCTCGTAGGTTTCACCACGCTTTCGACAGGCATGGTGAAAGGCATCGAGATGCGGCGCGACGGAAAATGGGGGCAGCGTCTGCTCAACGATCGCAAAGCGGTTGCCGACGTCATGGATGGGTTCATGGAGCGCGCGGAAAAAGAAATCACCGCCGCTTTGCCGACCATCAAATCCGGAAGTTACGCGGGTGGGCCACGTATCCCCGATCTAACGCATGGTCTCGATGCGGATCGTTCAGCGCGGGCTCTGGATTATGTGAAGTTGATCGCGGGCTGCCGTTCGTTCGCGGCGCCGGCGTCCTTCGGTGCGTCCAACAAGGACGCGATCGAAAAGGTGTCTGCCGCGATCAAAGCTTATATCGAGGATTTGTTGAAAGAGATGCGCGCCGCCGAAGGCGATCGCCGCACGCACGCCGAACAATTCTTTTCGCTTTGCGTGGAAATCGTTTCATGCCTGTTCAGTCACGAGGAAGCGGATCTGCTGCGCCGCCGCGGCCGGGCGGCCTGTGCAACCGCAGCTGCGGCCTAGTCAGACCGCGCCGGATTTCTTCAGCTCCGCGATTTCCGCTGCCGAATAGCCAAGTTCGCTCAAGATCTCGTCCGAATGTTCGCCCAGTGTCGGCGCGCGTTTGCGCACCGTGCCCGGCGTGCCGTGAAGTTTCACCGGCGTCGCCGCGATGGGCGCTTTGCCGATGCCAGGATAGTCAACCGTCGTGAAGAAATCGGCGCCGCGAAAATGCGGATCGTCGATCGCTTCGCGCATCGTATAGACGGGGCCGCACGGCACGCGCGCACCTTCGAACGCGGTGATGACGTCCGCGTTCGCGCGTGACGAACACCATTCGCCGATTCGTGCGCTGATGATCTCGCCGTGATCGCCACGGGACTTGTCGCTGGCGAAGCGTTTGTCTTCGAGCCATTCCGGCGCACCGATCAGTTTCGCCACGCGGCGAAAGAGCGGATCGCCATTCACCGCGACCGTGACCCAACCGTCGCGGGTCTTGTAGATATCGGACGGTGCTGACGTTTGGCTGCGATTCAGCGTCGGCTTTCGCGTGAGTTTCAGCATGCTCTCTTCGATCAGCATCGTGCTGAAGAACGTTGTCGCGGTGCGCAGCAGCGCACCTTCAACGAGTTGGCCCTTGCCGGTCGTCTCTCGTGCACGCAATGCCGCTACGATGCCAAGCGCGAGCAGCGATGCCGTGCCGAAGTCTACCCACGGAGTCGCGGCGCGCACAGGTTGGTCTTCGCTGCCGGAGAAATAGACCGAGCCGGATATCGCCTGCGCGATGCCATCGAAGCCGACGCGGTTCGAATAAGGACCGTCCAGACCGAACGCCGTCGCGACCCCGAGGATCGCGCGCGGGTTGATGGCCGACACGCTGTCGTAGTCGAGGCCGAGGCCCTTCAAGGTTTCGCCAGGAAGATTGGCGATGACGACATCGCTGTTTGCGATCAGCCGCTTCACGACCTCGCGGCCTCTTTCATGCGCGGGATCGAGTGTGAGGCCGCGCTTGTTGCGGTTCATCTGCAGGAACATCGCGCCTTCGCGCGGAGAACCGTCGTCGTTTTCGGCGAGCGAGATCAGCGTGCGGTCTTCTTTACCATCGCGCTTCTCGACGCGGATCACATCGGCGCCGAGATCG
>DASZML010000144.1:0-9386 GCA_035551875.1 Rhizomicrobium sp. | reverse complement strand
CCAAGTTGCCAGAGGCGCCGCGCGTCGGATTGCTCGTCTTCGCCGCGCGGTGCAGTGCCTTTCATCGGCTTTGCCGCGATTTCGCCGTCCGCGGAGATCTGAAAGAACAATTCTGGTGACAGACTAAGAATATGCCGCTCGCCATCGGAAACGAATGCGCCATGCGGCGCACGCGATTGCGCGCGCAAATCGCGATAGAGGGCCATCGAATCGCCGACGAAGTTAAATTGCGACCGAAAGCTGAGATTGGCCTGGTAGATATCGCCTGCTTCGATGAACGCGCGGACCATATCGAACCGCGCGCGATAAGCGTTTTCATCCCAAGCGTGTTTCAGCGACCCAGCATAGACCCGGCCATGGATATTCGTTTCGAAAAGACCTTCGATCTCCTCGCCGGCAAGTTCTTGGACATCATCGAAAACGCCGAACCACAATAGCGGCACTTTGCGCTTGGCCGGCAGCAGCGGCGCGAGTTTGGGCTCGAGGACATACCCTAGTTCATACGAAAAATAGCCCGCGAGATGCTTTCCGGATTTTCGCGCGGATTCCATCGCGGCAAGTGCCGGTAAAACATCTCCCGGCTCATGCGCCACGATGTGTTCGAGAGGACGCGCATAAACACGCATGCGCCCTTTGCGCGCATCGTCCAGAATGATTTGGATCGGCTCTGCCACGATTGCCCCAATCGGCCCTTTCTTGCTCGAAACACACGCGTTAACAACATTGGCAAATGCACGCGCCAGCACGATTTTGTGAACAAACCGGGGACACTTGATACTGCTGCGATCGTCACCACATTCTATTCAGAAGCGGTGCCTTCGGGGCCGCGCAGATCAGAAATGACCGGCGGCTGCGAAACAGTACCGGCAAAGCCGCTCAGGGAGGGCTTTGGAGATGACACGGAATATGGCGTTCAACAGCCCATTTTTGCTCGGTTTCGAGCATCTGGAGCGGCTTTTGGAACGCACCGCCAAAGCGGCCGGCGATGCCTATCCACCTTACAACATCGAAGAAGCCAGCGGCGATAAACTCAAAATCACGCTCGCGGTTGCCGGTTTCTCTAGCGACGAATTGGCTGTCACTGTCGAAGACAAGCAACTTGTCATCCGCGGCAAGCAAACCGAATCGACGGATCGGACGTTTCTTCATCGAGGTATTGCAGCCCGCCAATTCCAGCGGGCCTTCGTCCTCGCGGAAGGAATAGATGTGACCGGCGCTGAGCTGGACAATGGATTGCTCTCTATCGAGCTGACCCGGCCACCGGAACAAGCGGTGGTTCGGTCCATCAAGATAAAGACCAAGCCGAACGGAAATGGACATTCGTGAGGGGATCGCGAAAGGAAGGCCTGCTATGACGAACAAGAACGAAATCTTCGATGGCAATGACGGCTCGGCCCAAGCCGCGCGCTTTGCTTACATCAAACCAACGGGCGTAGCCGAAGCACGTCGTCTCGGCATCATGCCGGAAGGCATGAAGGTGCCGGAGAATCTGAAGCTCTATGTGCTTCATGCGGTGGACGGATCGGTTCTCGGCTTCACCGACTCCTGGGACAGCGCTTATGGCGCAGCTGTTCAGAACGAGTTGACGCCACTCAGCGTCCACTAACCAATCTCTACGTTAGAAAGTGAAAGGGCCGGAGAAATTCTCCGGCCCTTTTTTTATATTGTGTCGTTGTGTTCAGGCCGCTTGCGAAGAAGGGCCGTTCAATTTCTCGGTCAGCAGCGCATACAGGACTTCGGCCTTCGAGGCCGCGCGCAGCTTTTCGCATGTCTGTTGATTGCGCAGAAGACGTGACACACGTGCTAACGCTTTCAAATGATCCGCCCCTGCGCCTTCCGGCGCGAGCAGCAGGAAAATGAGATCCACCGGCTGATTATCCACTGCGTCATATGCGATGGGCGTTTCGAGGCGTGCGAACATACCGACAATCTTTGTTAGGCCAGGCAAGCGGCCGTGCGGAATGGCGATGCCCTGGCCCATGCCGGTCGAACCCAGTCGCTCACGTTCAATGAGGGTTTCGAAAATCCGGCGCTCGGGCTGGCCCGTGAGAAGCGCGGCGCGTTCTGCCATTTCCTGCAAAAGCTGCTTCTTGCCTTGCGCCTTCATGGCAGGAAGGACGGCCTCAGGCACCAGCAAATCTGTGATTTCCATGGAATCCTTCTGGCGGGAATCAGACTTCGCCGTTCGATGACGACTTCGCCTGCTGGTGATGATTTTTCAAGCGCCGCTTGTAGCGGCGAAGCTGCTTCTCAAGATTCTCCAGGACGACATCGAACGCGGCGTGCGCTTCCTTGCCATTCCCTTCCGCCTTCAAGACCGTTCCCGAATCCAAATGAGCGGTACAATCCGCGCGATAGCCAAACCCTTCATGCGAGAAAACGACGTGCGCGTCCGCGCCACCGTCGAAATGCTTTGCGAGTACAGTCTCCAATTGCTGACGCACTTTGAGCGGCAGCGCTTCGCCGATTTCGATCTGCTTGCCTGACACCCGTACACTCATGGCCTGTCAACGCGTAGCTGTGGTCCCCGGTTTCGCTCAAAAAAGCTGCGTCCGACACGACCGTTCGAAAAAGCGGCGGACGTGTAAGCCCGCCATTCTGCAAAGTCAACGCCGGGCATTTAACGACCGGCAGCGGCCCCGATGTCCGCATGTTTTATTCTACGCCGTTCCACGGAAGATGGAATGCGCATCGCTTCACGATATTTTGCAACCGTGCGCCGCGCGATATTGACTCCGTCGGCGGTTAAGAGTGCGACGATGCGATCGTCGGACAGCGTTTCGCGCGATTCATTGTCAATCATCTCGCGAATCCGGTCCCTCACGGCCTCGGCGGAATGCGACTCGGCACCATTAACCGAAGACTGGATGGCGGCGGTGAAAAAATATTTCAGCTCGAAGAGGCCGCGCGGCGTTGCAACATATTTGTTGGATGTGACTCTGCTCACAGTAGATTCGTGCATGGTAATTGCATCGGCAACTGTGCGCAGGTTCAGAGGCCGTAAATGGCGCACGCCATAGGTCAGGAAGCCGTCCTGCTGGCGCACGATTTCACTGGCCACTTTCAGGATTGTCCGTGCGCGCTGGTCTAAACTCTTCACCAGCCAGTTCGCATTGTTCAGGCAATCGGTCAGATACGTTTTTGAATCCTTGTCACGCGCGCTGTTGGAAATCTTCGCATAATAACGGGAGTTCACCAGCAGTCTCGGCAGCGTGTCGGAATTTAGTTCCACGTGCCAGCCGCCATCGGCGCCTTCGCGCACGAACACATCCGGCACCAACGGCTGCACCGGCTCGGATCCAAATGCGAGACCAGGCTTTGGTGTAAGGCCCCGGATCTCCGAAATCATGTCCGCGACGTCCTCAGCGTCACAATTGCAAAGCGCGCAGAGTTGGCCGATGTCGCGCTTCGCGACGAGTTCGAGATTTTTCAAGAACGCCTGCATGACCGGATCGAGGTGACCCTGCTCTTTCAGTTGCAGGGCAAGGCATTCGCCGAGATCACGCGCGCCGACGCCGGTGGGCTCAAACCCCTGAATGACGACGAGCACTTCTTCGACCGCAGCGCGCTCGACAACCAGGCGAGCGGCCATTTCATCGAGATCGGCGCGGCAATAGCCGGCTTCATCGATAGAATCGATGATCGACGCACCAATCAGCCGACGCTCTCCACTTAACGCGGCAATCGTCAATTGGTCGGAAAGATGGTCATGAAGACTCGCGGCCTGGGCGAGCGTCCGCTCCAGCGCGTTCTCGCCTTCGGCATCGATGCTCGGCCCGGATTTTAGCGATGACCAATCGGACGGCCCACTGTCACTTGGAGGTGCTGCGCGATCCGATCCAAAGTCCTCACCGTGCATATCGTCACGTGCGGCGTCCATGTCTTCGGACTTGGAGAAATCTTCGCGCGACAGTGAGGCATCGAGCGTTTCGCCCTCGGCCACAACGGGCGTTTCCGCAGCGCGATCTTCCGTCGGCGCGGACTCACGCTCATCGCGCTCCAGCAGCGGATTTTTTTCGAGCTCTTGTTCGACGTAAGCCGTCAGTTCGAGATTGGAGAGTTGCAGCAGCTTGATTGCCTGCTGCAATTGCGGCGTCATGACCAGGGACTGGCCCTGCCGCATCTCCATTCTTTGTGACAACGCCATACGCCCGCCTCTGACCGTCGCTACAGTGAGAAGCGTTCGCCGAGATAGACGCGGCGTACGTCACGATCGCCCACGATGTCCTGGGGCGTGCCTTCTTTCAGAACTTGACCTTCATGCATGATGTAAGCGCGATCGATAATGTCGAGCGCATCACGCACGTTATGATCGGTGATCAGCACGCCGATGCCGCGATCCTTCAGATGGCGCACCAAATCGCGAATATCGTTCACGGCGATGGGGTCGATACCGGCAAGCGGTTCGTCGAGCAAAATGTAAGACGGATTGGTCGCGAGGCAGCGCGCGATTTCGACGCGGCGACGTTCACCACCAGAGAGAGCGATCGCCGGCGTGTCGCGCACATGCGTGACGCCGAACTCGCTCATGAGCTCTTCGACCATCGCTTCAAGACGCGCGGGATCGGATTCCACGATCTCTGCGGTAGCGCGGATGTTCTCTTCGGCGGACAGGCCACGGAAGATCGATGCTTCCTGCGGCAGATAGCCAATACCCATGCGTGCGCGGCGATACATCGGCATCGTCGTGACGTCATGGCCATCAAGCTCAATGGTGCCGTAATCGGCAGGGATTAATCCGGTGATCATGTAGAAGCAGGTGGTTTTGCCGGCACCGTTCGGACCGAGCAGCCCTACGACTTCGCCACGGCGCACGTTCAGGCTCACCGAACGCACGACCGGCCGCTTCTTGAAGCTCTTGCCAATCTTGGTAACGATCAGACCGCCCGAACCTTCGACAACGCGCGAGATTGGGCCTGCGCTGTCGCGCTTCAATTCCTTGGTGTCGGGGCCGTTTCCGGTTGTCATGGCAAGAACTGTGCCTCTTCCGCTTTAACGAAGCATGAAGCCTATTTTTTCTGGGATTTACTGGTTGTTTGCGATTGGCTCTGGTCGTTCTTTGGCGGCGGAATAAACAGGCCTTGGACCCGACCGCCCGGCATGTCTTTCGCGGTGATATGCGAGATGCCGGTATCAAGATTCATCACCGCATGCGTGCCGCGCATCACGTTTTTCTCTTTGGTCAGCACGACTTTGCCGTCGAGCGTGATCGTGCGCGGGCCGAGATCATAGACACCGGTGTCGCCAGAAGCCGTGCTGTCTGGCGTTGTGAAGAGCACATGCCCAAAGCCATTCATCGTGGATGGTTTGTTGCCGATCTCATGAATTGCAACCTTGTCAGCGCGCAGTTTGAAGTCGCCCTGGATGACGATGACATTGCCGATATAGGTTCCGACTTTCGTCTGCATATCGCCTTCAAAATTGTCAGACGACACATTGGTCGGCGCACTCGTGTCGTGATGCCCCATGTTCATCATGCCGCCGCTGCCGCTTTTTGTCTCCTTCTTCGCTGGAGCAGGCGTTGGCACAGATGCTTGCTCCTGCGGCAGTTTCAAAGTCACGACGTCCTGTGCGAACGCGCTCGCGCTGAACATCAGAGCAGCCGAGACGGCCAAGCCAGGAATAGCGATCTGCATTTTCATGCTTTCTTGGCCTTCTTCGCGCTCTTTTGCGGATAGAGAGTCATATGAACGCTTCCAATCAGATAGATCATAGGTTTCTGTTTTTGGGCCACGTTACCGACAGACAGCGGCGCGCAAATAGGAAGAACAGGCTTGGCCGCCGCTTGTTTTGACGGCTTTGCGCCCTTCGTCGAGCGCGCTCCTTTCGGCGTGTGCGTACAAGCACTGCCGAGGCGCGCGATACGAAAATGGTTCGCGTAGAATTTGCCTTGCGGACCGTGTCCCCAAACGAAATTCGGCCCAACCGCTGTTCCTCTCGCCATATCGACATTGGCGAGAGTGGTATGCATCTCGAATCCGTCATCCGTGAAAACGGAAACGGCGCCGGTTAAGCGAACAAGCTTCGCGTCCGCATCCATCCAGCCATTCGGGGCCATGATGGTTGTCCACTTTCCGCCTTTTTGCGTGAGATCTGCATCGACGTTCTTGAGCGTCGCACGGCGCATGTTTTTCGGATCTTGAAGCGCGGTATCCGCGGTAACGACGTACGGATTGCCATCGCTATCCACGCCCGTGAGCTTTGGCTTGACCATCGCCAGATCACCGGCAACGAGCCCCATCTTCTCAAACGTCATCGCCACTTTCTGCTGCGAACGCGGCTGGATCGCATAGGCAAGGACGGCCCCGACCAACGCAACAGCGCCAAGCACAAGCCCACGTTTCATAAGAATGACGAAGCGCGTGTACTTCTGAGCATCTAGAATATTCGCGCGCGTCCTTGCTCCGAAATCGAAGCGCGGTTTTCGCGGCGCGATGCCGCTCATCGGTTCTGCAACGGCACCGGTGGCGTTGCGGCGTTCGGTCATTTCAATCCTGCGCGAAGACAATCGTGCACGGTAAGAAGTCCGACCGGCTTTTTCACTTTGCCTTTTTGCTCAGCAACGAAAAGGCTGGTGACCTTGGGTGTGCCCGTGTTCATCAGCGTAAGCGCTTCGGCGGCCAGCATGTCTGGCGTAACGGTTTTGGGATCGCGCGTCATCACATCGCGTGCTTTGCGGCCCAAAAGATCGTTCTTCACATGCCGGCGCACGTCGCCATCGGTGATGATCCCGATCAGCGCGCCTTTGGTATCCACCACGCCAGCCACACCCGCGAAGCCGATGCCACCCGAGGTCATCTTCACAATGACCTCGCGCATCGCTGCGTCCGGCTTTACCAGCGGCAATTCGTTCGAGCGGTGCATGATATCGCCAACGCGCACCAACATGCGTCCAAGCGATCCGCCCGGGTGGAAATCGCGATATTGATCCGCCGAGAATCCACGGCGCTCCATCAACGCGACGGCCAGCGCATCGCCGAGCACCAGCATGACGGTTGTGGAAGTCGTCGGTGCCAGCCCCATCGGGCACGCTTCGCGTGCTTTGGGCAAAATCAGCGCGACATCGGATGCTTTCAACAACGTCGATTCGGCGTTGCCTGCCATGCCGATCAACGGAATGCGAAAGCGCTTCGCATAAGTGATGATGTCGGAAAGCTCCGCCGTCTCGCCGCGATAGGAGAGCATCAGCAGAGCGTCGTCGCGTGTCAGCGAACCCAAATCGCCGTGGCTTGCTTCGCCAGGATGAAGGAATTGCGCCGGTGTTCCGGTCGACGACAGCGTTGCGGCGATCTTGCGGCCGATGTGCCCGCTCTTTCCCATGCCACTGACGACGACGCGGCCTTTGACATTCAAAAGCAGATCGACGGCGCGGCTGAAATCGCCGTTCAGCGTGTCGCCCAGCGCCTTGAGCGCTTCGCTCGCATATTCGATGACGCGGCGACCGGCGGTTACGTCGCTGCTGCGCTTGGCGCGCTGCGATGTGGGGAGAGAAACGACATTGCCAGCGGAACGCATCGACCACCTGGTGTGCCGAAGCCGCCACGCGCCGCTTCGAACTGTTTGCTGCCCTAGCGGTAGCGGAATTCGCCGCCAACGCGAAATTCGTGCCAACCCCAAGGCAAAAGTATGGGAGTTCGCCCGGACGGGTTCAAGCCGCCCGCCCTGACAGCGTTAAATAGCGGAAAACGAAGGCAATTTAATGTGAGAAAATGTCCACCTCGGACCAGCCCGAGAGGTCTAGTTGCACCCGCGTAGGAAGAAAATCGAAGCAGGCTTTGGCCAGCCCGGTCCGCCCTTCGCGCGCCAGCATTCCGTCCAGCGCGTCCTTTAGCCGGTGGAGATAGGCGACGTCGTTGGCAGCATAGGCGAGCTGCTTTTCGCTCAGCGAAGCCGCGCCCCAATCGGAACTCTGCTGCTCTTTGGAAAGTTCGACTCCAAGAAGTTCCCGGACCAGATCCTTGAGGCCATGCCGATCAGTGTAGGTGCGAACCAGCTTTGAGGCGATCTTGGTGCAGTAGATCGGCCCGGTCGTCACGCCGAGATAGGCCTGGAACACGGCGACATCGAAACGGGCGTAGTGAAACAGCTTGGTCACGCTCGCGTCGCTCAGCAATCGTTTCAAATTCGGTGCGGCGTATTTTCCCGCTTCGAACTGCACCATGTGCGCGGTGTCGTCACCCGCCGACAGCTGCACGAGGCATAGCCGGTCGCGATGCGGATTGAGGCCCAACGTTTCGGAATCGATGGCGACGATCTTGCCAAGATCGAGGTCGGCGGGCAGATCGCCTTTGTGCAGCTTGGTTTTCATGGCGCCTTTTTACGCGATCCGCCTCGTCCTTCAAAACCCCACTTGACTCGGCATAACGTCGCGAGTATTTAACTGATGAGTTATTTAACCGAATGGCTATATACGCATGCAAACCGACGCTCTCAGCAGCAAATTTGCGGCGCTCGCCGATCCCACGCGCCGGGCGATCCTGGCGCGGCTGGCATTGGGCGAGACGTCGGTGAACGAGTTAGCGGAGCCGTTCGACATGAGCCTGCCGGCCGTCTCCAAGCATCTTAAAGTCCTCGAACATGCCGGCCTGATCACGCGCAGCCGCGAGGCGCAGTGGCGGCCTTGCAAGATCGACGCGGGCGCGTTGAAGGATGTCGATGATTGGCTCGAGCGCTACCGCAAACTCTGGGAAGAACGCTTCGACCGTCTCGATGTGTATTTGAAAGAGCTGCAGGCGAACAGCAAGAAACGGGAGAAGAAGAATGGCGGCAAGCGCAGCAAGTAGCATCCGCACCGAGCCGCAGGATCGCGTGCTCGTCATCGAGCGCGAATTCGCGGCGCCCCGCGCGCTTGTGTGGGACGCGTTCACGCAGACCGATCATCTCATCTGCTGGATGGGTCCGAAAAATTATCCGGCTGCATCGTTCGAAGCCGATGTGCGCGCTGGCGGAAGGTGGCGCGGATGCCTGCGTTCGACGGATGGCGGGCAAGATCTTTGGCAAGGCGGAAAATATCTCGAAGTCGAGCGCCCTTGCCGCCTCGTCTACACATTCCAATGGGACAAGCGCAACGAACAGGACGAGACGTTCGAGACCATCGTCACGGTTTTGTTCGAAGAGCGTGGTGAGAAGACACTGATGAGATTCTACCAGTCGATCTTCAACACCAAATCCAATCGCGACGGACATATCGGCGGATGGAACAGCGGGTTCGATCGCTTGGACGAATATCTCGCGGAGATGCGCCGTGCGTAAGCTTGTTCTGGCAATGTCGATGTCGCTCGACGGTTTCATTGCGGATCCCAAAGGCGGCGGCGAATGGATGTTCCGCACGCAGAGCGAAGAAGGCCGTAAATGGGTAGCCGGAAAGATCGGTAGCGCGGGGCTTC
>DASZML010000143.1:0-9652 GCA_035551875.1 Rhizomicrobium sp. | reverse complement strand
CGATGAACCGCAACAAACGCTCGCTGACGCTCGACCTGAAGACCGACGAGGCGCGCGAGAAGCTGCGCGCGCTCATCCCGACCGCGAATGTGTTCATTCACAATGTGCGCTCCGATGCGATGGCGCGGCTGGGTTTCGGTTACGAGGAAGTCGCGAAGATCAATCCGCATATCGTCTATGTGCACTGCGTCGGCTATGGTTCGGATGGGCCGTATGCGGGGCGTCAGGCATTCGACGATCTCGTACAGGGGGCAAGCGGCACGTCCGATCTGTTACCGCGCGTCGATGGCAATGAAGACATGCGGCTGTTGCCGAGTTTCATCGCTGACAAGGTCTCATCCATGCATGCGCTGTGGGCGTCGGTAGCCGCGCTCTATCATCAGAAAGCCACTGGCGAAGGGCAATTCGTCGAAGTGCCGATGTTCGAAAGTTTCACCAGCTTCATGATGATCGAGCATCTCTATGGTCACACCTTCGAACCGCCGGTCGCGAAGCTCGGCCATACGCCCGCGTTAGCCAACGATCGCCGTCCGTTGAAGTGCAAAGACGGGCACATCTGCATTCAACCGGTCAGCCGCGCGGCGTCCGCGAAATTCATGGAGCTCGGCGGCATTCCGAACGCCTACGAAAGCGAGCGTTTTCTGAGCGCGCCGAAAGGCAGCCGCGTTGCTGTTTACTACGCGATGCAGCGGGAAGCCGCGATGGCCCACACGGTGGAAGACTGGATGAAGCTCGGCGACGAGCATCGCATTCCCATCATGCGCGCGAACACGCTGGAGGAAGTTATGGTCGATCCGCATTTGACGGCGGTCGATTTCTTCGAATTGCGCGAGCATCCGACCGAAGGCACATGGCGCGCGATGAAGCCGCCGGTGAAATTCTCCAAGACGCCCGCCTCGATCCGCCGCGATCCGCCACGGCCGGGACAGAACAACGAAGAATTCTAGGGAACGGAAATATCATGTCAGAAACGCTTTTGCCCGTTTCGGCCGAGTGGAAGAAACGCGCCTTCATCGACGCCGCGAAGTACACGCAGATGTATGCGCGCTCGGTGAAAGACCCGGATGGTTTCTGGGCGGAACAGGCAAAGCGCATCGACTGGATCAAGCCCTTCACCAAGGTGAAGGATGTTTCGTGGGACCCCGACACGCTGCACATCAAATGGTTTGAGGATGGCGCGCTGAACGTCAGCGCGAACTGCATCGACCGGCATCTGCCAAAACGCGCCAAGCAAACCGCGATCATCTGGGAGCCGGACGATCCGAAAGAAGAAGCCAGGCACATCACCTATGAAGAGCTGCACCGCGAAGTTTGCAAATTCGCGAATGTGCTGAAGGCGCATAACGTCAAAAAAGGCGATCGCGTCACGATCTATCTGCCGATGATCCCGGAAGCAGCTTACGCGATGCTCGCCTGCGCCCGCATTGGCGCGGTGCATTCGGTGATCTTCGCTGGCTTCTCGCCGGACAGTATCGCCAACCGCATTCAGGATTGCACCTCGACTATCGTTCTCACATCCGACGAAGGTTTGCGGGGCGGCAAGCCGATCCTGCTCAAGAACAATGTCGACGAAGCGCTGGAGAAATGCCCGGACGTGAAAAACGTCGTCGTGGTGAAGCGCACCGGCGCATCGGTCGCGATGAAATCCGGGCGCGATGTCTGGTATCATGACGCCGCTGCGAAAGTTTCCGCCGATTGCCCGGCCGAAGCGATGGGCGCGGAAGATCCGCTGTTCATTCTCTACACGTCAGGCTCGACCGGAAAGCCGAAAGGCGTGCTGCATACATCCGGCGGCTATCTGATGTATGTGGGTTTCACGCACCAATATGTGTTCGATTATCACGACGGCGACATCTACTGGTGCACCGCCGATGTCGGCTGGGTGACGGGACATTCTTATATCGTCTATGGCCCGCTCTCGAACGGCGCGACGACACTGATGTTCGAAGGCGTGCCGAACTATCCAAACACCTCGCGCTTCTGGGACGTGATCGACAAGCATAAGGTCAACATCTTCTATACGGCGCCCACCGCGATCCGCGCACTGATGCGCGACGGCGAAGAACCGGTGAAGCGCACATCGCGCGCGTCGCTGAGATTGCTTGGCAGCGTCGGCGAACCGATCAATCCGGAAGCCTGGCTGTGGTATTACAATGTGGTCGGCGATCGCCGCTGCCCGATTGTCGATACATGGTGGCAAACCGAAACCGGCGGCATTCTTATTTCCCCCCTGCCCGGCGCCACGGATCTGAAACCCGGCTCCGCGACGAAGCCGCTGTTCGGAATCCGTCCGCAGCTTGTCGATGCTGATGGCAGGGTGCTGGAAGGCGCGGCGAGCGGCAATCTCGTGCTGCTGGATTCCTGGCCGGGACAGATGCGCAGCGTCTATGGCGATCATCAGCGCTTCGTCGACACCTATTTCAAAACCTATCGCGGCAAATATTTCACCGGCGACGGCTGCCGCCGCGACGAGGACGGTTATTACTGGATCACCGGCCGCGTCGATGACGTGATCAACGTCTCCGGCCATCGCCTCGGCACCGCCGAAGTCGAAAGTGCGCTGGTCGCCAATCACAATGTCGCCGAAGCCGCAGTCGTCGGTTATCCGCATGAGATCAAAGGCCAAGGCATCTACGCCTATGTCACACTCAAAGCGGGCGTTGACGCCACTGATGCGTTGAACCACGACCTCAAGCAATGGGTGGGCAAGGAGATCGGCCCCATCGCGAAGCCAGATGTGATTCAATTCGCGCCGGGCCTGCCCAAGACACGCTCCGGCAAGATCATGCGCCGCATCCTGCGCAAGATCGCGGAAGGCGACACATCCAATCTCGGCGACACAACAACCCTCGCCGATCCGGGCGTCGTCGCTGATTTGGTGAAGAACGGACCGAAGCAGTAGTAGGGTCAGCGATGCGCGACGTTCACGTCCAGCTTAGCTGTCGGCGTTCCACTGCCGCCCATGTGGCCGGAATACATAAAAAAACCAAGCACGGCGACGATCACAAGCAAGCCGCCGACCATAAATCCAAGAAAAGTGTTTCCGCCACCGCTGGAACCGTCTGCCATGTTGTTCTCCCGTTGCTTGGGATAACAACGAAAGATAATGGCGCGCGTTCCGTGGGAACTTTGGGAGGACAGAATGCTCACTTGGCAAATCGGCGATGTGAAGATCACGCGTGTGGTCGAGTCTGAAATTCCCGTGGCCTACTCCGAGAAGCACTCGTTTCTCAAGCAAGCGACGCCGGATGCGCTGCGGCAGATGCCGTGGCTCTATCCGGATTTCGTGACGCCGGATGGGGCGATGGTGCTGTCGATCCATGCGCTGCTCGTTGAAGCACCGGGATTGAAGCTTGTCGTCGACACTTGCATCGGCAACGACAAGCCGCGCCGCCTTATCCGCAAACAGGCGCTGCACACCGAATTCCTCAAGCATATCGCCGAAGCTGGTTTTCCGCGCGAAACCGTAAACGCAGTGGTCTGCACGCACCTGCATGTCGATCACGTCGGATGGAACACAATGCTGGATGGCGAAAAATGGGTGCCAACGTTCCCGAACGCGCGCTACCTCATCGGCAAAACCGAATACGAACATTGGATGAAAGAGCCGGAAGGCGAAACGGCGGAGATCATGAACGACTCCGTCAAACCCATCTTCGATGCCGGCCTCGCCGAGACGGTCGAGATGGATCACCGCATCTCGCCGCAGATCCGGCTTGTGCCGACACCGGGCCACACGCCCGGCCATGTCAGCGTGATGATCGAGAGCAAAGGCGAAACCGCAATCATCACCGGGGACATGATCCATCATCCCTGCCAGTTCGCGCGGCCAGACTGGAAGAGCGAATTCGATGCGGACTCAACCGCCGCGAATGCGCGCCGCCACGCGATGTTCGCGCAGTGGGCAGACAAGCCGATCCTCGTCATCGGCACGCATTTCGCGGCACCGACGGCGGGGCATGTGCACAAGGATGGGAATGCGTATAGATTTGCCGTCTGATTTCTCCGGGGGATGACATGCTGCGATTGATCGGTGGGATTATTGCTGGACTAGTCGTCTGGGCGGTTGTCGTCACGCTTTTGAATTTCGGATTGCGTTACGGATTGCCCGGATACACTGCCGTCGAAAAAGCGATGAATTTCACTGTGACGATGATGATCGCCCGCCTGTCGATCAGCGCGATCAGTTCCCTTGCAAGCGGATGGGCTGCGGCGGCCATCGCGAACCGCCAACTTGCCGCGACAGTCGCCGGTTTTCTTTTGCTGCTGGTGTTTATCCCGGTACACTACTCGATCTGGAGCCATTTCCCGATCTGGTATCACCTGACGTTCCTGATTTCGCTGCCGGTTCTCAGCATCGTAGGCGGCAAGTTCGCGCGCGGTGTGGTCTAGCCCGCGTAGTCATTCATTGCCTTCGCCATGTCGATATCGTTCTGCGTAACGCCGCCGGCGTCGTGCGTGGAGAGTGTGACGTCGAGCTTGTTGTAGACGTTGAACCATTCCGGATGATGATCCATCTTGTCAGCGAGCAGCGCCACGCGCGTCATGAAGCCGAACGCTTCGTTGAAATTCTCGAACTTGAACGATTTGGCGATGGCTTCACCGCCCATCGCTTCCTTCCAACCTTTGAGTCTCTTCACGGCAGCGGTGCGGATCTTGGCATCGAGTTTTTTTTTCATGGGCTGGCTCCTTGCTTCAGCGGATAAACGCGTTCGGCCACATAAAGGCTGCCGTTCGGCGTAAGCGTGCTGGAATAGAGAATGAATTCGGTCACGTCGAAAGCCGGGCTCGTGTAGAGCGCGTGATCGGCGATGTAGTCGATAACACGTTCGCGCGGCGCTCCGCGAAGCCGCGCCAGAGTCACATGCGGCGTGAATTTGCGCTCGTCCGCCGGCAGCCCGATGCGCTGGATAGCGTTCTCGATCTTGCGGTTGAGATGCTTCAGCGGTTCGGCATCGCGAACACCCGCCCATAACGCATGTGGATGCTTGCCGCCGAACTCGCCTGCGCCCTTCAGCGCCAATTCGAAAGCCGGCGCAGAGATGGCCGATAACGCGTCATCGATGGCGGCGGCATCGCGGCCATCCACTTCGCCGATGAACCGCAGCGTCAGATGCAGCTGTTCACGCGTCTGCCAACGCGCGCCGGGCACGCCTGCCTGAATGAGGAAGATGCCGTCGGCCACAGCGCGCGGAATCGAAAGGCCGACAAAGAGCCTCATGCCCGCGCCAGGCGTCCAAGCGGCAGCCGTTTGCGAAACACCAAAACGGTGCCGAGATAGAGCCCGCCACCCAGAATTCCTGCTGCCGCTAACAACGCGACGTCGCGCAAGCTACCCAAATGAACGAATGGCGCGCCGAATTTCACGGCAACAAATGCACCGGCTGCAGTAAGTAGGCCAGCAATCAGCACCGGCACGATCGCGCGGCGGAAATCTGAACTCACCAGTATCAATCCGCGTCTGCGTCCTATCCAGGTCAGCACTCCAACATTGATCCATGCGCCAAGCGACGTGCCCAGCGCCACGCCCGCGATGCCGAGATCAAAGCCCCAGACGAACACCACCTTCAAAGCGATGTTGCAGAGCAGCGCCGCAATGGTCACACGCGCGGGGGTCGCGGTGTCGTGGCGCGCATAGAATGTAGCCTGCACGATGCGCGACAGTGCAAAGGCTGGGAGCCCGACGCCGTAAGCCGCGAGAGCAATGGCGGAGAGTGCAGCTGCGCTTTTGTCGAAGGCGCCATGCGCGAAGATGGCGCGCATAATTGTATCGGGGATCACGAGGAACACGGTCGCGAACGGCAGCGTCAGCAGGAGCGAGAGCGATGCTGTGCGGTTCTGCGCGTGATCCGATCCCGCGCGGTCGCCGACGGCCAGCTTCGCGGACATCTCCGGCAGCAGCACCGTACCCAGCGCTATGCCGAGCACGCCAAGCGGCAACTGATCGATGCGATCTGCGTAATAAAGAGCTGTACGACTACCGGCGGGCAACAGGCTGGCGATGATGGTGTCGATGAAGGGCGCCACGAAGACGCCGGCGGCGCCCACCGTCACTGCGCCCAGTGCGCGAAAGAACTCCCGGATCTCCGGCGTCCATTGCGGCCATGCGATGCGCAAGCTCAAGCCATCGTGACGGCTCGCCCACAGCATGAAGAACAGCTGCATGAAGCCGCCCAGCAGAACGCCCCACGCCGCGGCATACGCCGCATTGGGAAACCAGCGCGCGAACAGAAGCGTGGCGATCATGCCGAGATTCTGAAAGTTCGACCACGCGGCTGCGGCCCAGAACTTGTTGATCGCATTTAGCATGGCCGAAAGCTGAATCGCGACGACAGTGAGGATCAGATAAGGAAACGTGATGCGCGCCAGATGCACTGTAAGTGCAAGCTGCCCTGGATTATCGACAAAGCCTGGCGCGACGGCGCGGATGATGAGCGGCATGAATAATAGCGCCGCCAACAATACGACGAGCTGCGCCAGCATCTGCCAGGAGAATACCCGATCCGCAAACAATGCCGCGTCGCTGTGCTGGCCGCGAGCATGCAGCGCCGCGTAGCGCGGCAGGAAGGCAGGATTGATGGTGCCTTCACCAAAGATGGAGCGGAAATAACTTGGAAACAGGAACGCGACGATGAACGCATCCGACATCGGACCAGCACCGAGCACGGCGGCCTGTAGGATATCGCGCATGAACCCGGTGATGCGCGAGAGCAGCGTGAATCCGCCGACGGAGAGCAAGCGCCGGAACATCTATTGCTTCACCTCGGCAACAAGCTTGAGCACGTCGGGGAGAATTTTGTTCACAATGATCTGCACGCCCGCAGGGTTGGGATGGATACCGTCTGCCTGATTGAGCTTCGGATTCAGCGCCACGCCATCGAGCACGAAAGGATAGAGCAAAGCACCGTATTGCTTCGCCAGCCCAGGATAGATCGGATCGAACTTCGTTTCGTATTCCGGTCCGAAATTCTTCGGTGCGCGCATGCCAAGAAGCAGCACCGGCACATGTGCGGTTTTCAGCTTGGTCAGAATAGCCGAGAGATTCTTTTCGGTTTGTATGGGATCGATACCGCGCAACGCATCGTTCGATCCGAGTTCGACGATCGCGGCATTCGGATGGTCGGCCAGTGACCAATCGATCCTCGACAGGCCCCCCGCCGAAGTGTCGCCCGACACACCGGCATTTATGACGGTTGCGTCGACGCCCTTCGCTTTCAGCCGTGCCTGAAGCACCGCGGGAATTTCGGTGCCGGGCGGAAGGCCATAGCCCTGTGTCAGGCTCGTGCCTATCGCCAGAATTTTGATCGGCGCAGCCCAGGCGGGCGCGGCCATAAGAAGCAAGGCCAGCAGCGCACTGAATGCGCGCTTGAATCGGATGGCATTCATGCCATATCGCCTAACATGCCCTTGTGCTTCGCGCGACTGCGAGGCGTCCCGCCACGACAAAAGCCATGACCGCCGCCATCAATCTTCAGAATATCCGATTGACCCTTTCGAGCGCAGCCGGACCGGTGAACATTTTGGGCGGCATTTCGCTGTCCATCGCCGATGGCGAGTCGGTGGCGCTGCTTGGGCCCTCCGGCTCCGGAAAATCGTCGTTGCTCATGGTCGCCGCCGGATTGGAAGCGCCGACTGCCGGACGCGCGATCATCGCGGGAACCGATCTCACCACGTTGGGCGAAGACGCCCTCGCCCGTTTCCGGCGGGGCGCCATCGGCATCGTGTTTCAGTCTTTCCATCTCATTCCAACGATGACGGCGCTCGAGAACGTCGCTGTGCCGCTCGAACTGGCCGGCGCCGCGAATGCGTTCGATCGCGCGAAGAGCGAACTGGAGACTGTCGGTCTCGGCGCGCGGCTCGATCACTATCCGGGACAACTCTCCGGAGGCGAACAACAGCGCGTGGCACTCGCGCGCGCGATCGCGCCCAAACCGAAAGTTCTCTTCGCGGATGAGCCGACCGGTAATCTCGATACACAAACCGGCGAAGGCGTCTCCGATCTTCTGTTCGCACTGCACGAACGCGCGCGCACGACGTTGTTTCTGGTGACGCATGAGGAGCGGCTGGCACAGCGTTGCAGCCGTATCGTCAGCCTGAAGGACGGCCTGATTGTGGCGGACGAACGCACGCGATGAATTCCTTAACGCTCGCCATCCGTTTCGCGCGGCGCGAATTGCGCAGCGGCCTTTCCGGCTTTCGCATTTTCTTCGCATGTTTGGTTTTGGGCGTGGCCGCGATTGCGAGCGTCGGATCGCTCGCCTATGCGCTGCTGAACGGCTTATCGAGTCAGGGCCGCGTATTGCTCGGTGGCGATGTCGCCGTGCAGTTAGTTCATCGTGAGACAACTCCGCAGGAACACCAATTCCTCGAACACTATGGCCGCGTTTCGGAGATGATCTCTATGCGCGGCATGGCGTACGCGATCAAGAACGGCGCGGAAGCGGATCGCTCGCTGATCGAACTCAAAGGCGTCGATAATCTTTATCCGCTGTATGGAAATGTCGCGCTTTCGACAGGCGCATCGCTCAAAAGAGCGCTGGCCTGCGACGCGCACGATTGCGGCGCGGTGGCCGAGCAATCGTTGCTCGATCATCTGCGTATCGCGCGCGGCGGCCTCTTGCGAATCGGGAAGCAAAACTTCCGCGTCACCGCAACGCTGACGAACGAACCGGATCGTTTATCTGGCGGTTTCAGTCTCGGGCCCCATGTCATCGTGTCTGATGAAGCGTTGAAGCGAACCGGGCTCGTCACGTTGGGAAGCCTGATCGAATATTATTATCGCGTCGCGACTCCGGACGATCCCAAAGTCTTTCGCAAAGCCGCACAGGCCGCGTTTCCGGATGCCGGATGGGAAATCCATGATCGTACCGACGCCGCGCCAGGGCTTCGACGTTTCGTCGAACAGGTGACGATGTTTCTCACACTGGTTGGATTGACGGCACTCGCCGTTGGCGGTGTCGGCGCTGGGCAAGCGGTGAGCGCGTTCCTCGACCGCAAACGCAACGAGATCGCCACGCTGAAAGCACTCGGCGCAGAAGGCGGCTTAATCTTTCTCACGTTCTTTATACAGGTGATGGCGATTGCACTGATCGCGGTTGTTTTGGGTTTGTTGATCGGCGCGGCGGCACCGTTCCTCGTTGCGCGATTCTATGGCGATGAAATCCCCGCGCCCGCTGTTTATGCGATCTATCCCGCGCCTTTAATATTGGCAGCCTGCTTTGGAATTTTCTCGGCGGCAGCCTTTTCCATTCCGCCTCTCGCCCGCGCGCGAGAAATCGCACCGGCGAGCCTGTTCCGCGATCTCGTCGCGCGCACGAACACACGCGCACGGTTGCCCTATCTCGCAGCGGCAGCTGGTGCGGGATTGATCGTCATTGGATTGGCGCTAGCCATTTCGCCCTCGCCCATCTTCGCCTTGTGGTTCATTGCCGGTGTCGCCGCGGCACTGATCGCGTTAAGCGCGCTCGCGTACGGTTTGCGCTTTGCACTGAAACGCCTGCCGCGTTCGCGTACGCCGACCTTGCGTCTCGCCATCGGTAATCTGACAAGACCCGGTGCTGCGACAACATCCGTCGTTGTCGCGCTCGGTCTAGGCCTCACCCTGCTCGCGACGGTCACGTTGCTCGATCACACCATCGCCGCGCAGGTGAAA
>DASZML010000142.1:0-4312 GCA_035551875.1 Rhizomicrobium sp. | reverse complement strand
TTTGAACCCGAGCGCGATTTCCGGCGCCACAAAAACCCTATCAAGAAAGCGCTGGTCCGGCTGGCACGGCATCTCAAAGTCGCCTGACCGCCAAACTTTGCGACAGCATCCGCGACAGTCTCTGACGCTTTCGCGAAGCCGCCGGTAAACCCGCTCCCGATCATGCCACTGCCTTCGGGGAATGGCGGATGACGATTGCGCATATCTATACGGTCGCGTTTCAGGGCATCGAAGCGCGCGAGGTCGATGTGCAAGTCCACATCGGCGAAGGCAATGGCGGCATCTTCAATGTCGTCGGTCTCGGCGATAAAGCCGTCGGCGAAAGCCGCGAGCGCGTTCGCGCGGCGTTGAATGCCATCGGTCTGTCGCTTCCCTGGAAGCGCATCACCGTCAATCTCGCGCCCGCCGATCTGCCGAAGGAAGGAAGTCATTACGACGTGCCGATCGCGCTCGGCCTTCTGGCAGCGATGGGCGTTTTGCCCGCGAGCGAAATGGCGAATTACGTTGCGATGGGCGAACTATCGCTCGATGCACAGCTGACGCCGGTAGCCGGTGTGTTGCCTGCAGCGCTGGCAGCATCGGAGGCCGGCCGTGGATTGATCTGTCCGATGGCTTCCGGACCGGAAGCGGCATGGGCGGCAGGCGTGGAGATCATTGCCGCGCCATCGCTTATCGCCATCGTCAATCACATGAAGGGCGCGCAAGTGTTGAACGCGCCCGAGCCGCGCATCGCGGTCGAAGCCAGCGGCGCGCCCGATTTGCGCGATGTGAAAGGGCAAGAGACGGCAAAGCGCGCGTTGGAGATCGCGGCGGCTGGCGGACACAACATGCTGATGATCGGACCGCCGGGTTCGGGAAAATCTATGTTGGCCGCTCGACTTCCCGGACTTTTGCCACCGCTGGATGCGCGCGAGGCGCTCGAAATCTCAATGGTGCAATCACTGGCAGGAGAATTGCGCGAAGGTGCGATCTCGCGGCGGCGCCCATTTCGCAACCCGCATCATTCCGCATCGATGGCGGCGTTGGTCGGCGGTGGATTGCGCGTGAAGCCAGGCGAGGTGTCGCTCGCGCATCTCGGCGTTTTATTTTTGGACGAGTTACCGGAGTTTCAACGCGGCGTTTTGGATTCGCTCCGCCAGCCCATAGAAACCGGCGAAGCCATCGTCGCGCGTGCCAATGCGCATGTGCGGTATCCCGCACGCTTCCAGCTTGTTGCCGCGATGAACCCATGCCGTTGCGGCTATTTGAGCGAACCCGCGCAAGCATGCGGCCGCGCACCGAAATGTGGCGGCGATTACCAATCGCGCATTTCTGGACCATTGCTTGATCGCATCGATATCCATGTCGAAGTGAACAGTGTCAGCGCCGCCGACCTTTCTCTGCCCCCACCAGCGGAAGGCACGAATGCAGTTTCCGAACGCGTTGCGAAAGCGCGTGACATCCAGCGCCAGCGTTACGAAAACACCAACCTGCGCACCAATGCCGAAGTGGAAGGCGAATTGCTGGACGAAGTGTGCGCGCCCTGCACGGACGGTGCAAAACTTCTCGCTGATGCCGCTGACGCGATGCGCCTTACAGCACGTGGCTATCATCGCGTGTTGCGCGTCTCGCGCACCATCGCCGATCTTGCCAACAGCGATCGCGTTCGCCGCGCCCATATCGCCGAGGCGCTGTCTTATCGCCGATTGGCGCAGCTTCAGTAGTGGGAACTCGAGTTCCACCCCGGGCGTTGTATCCGGCGGGGCATCTACTCGCCCGATTTTGGAGCGCGCGATATGGGCAAGACCGCCATTCTTGGAGTCATTCTTATTGTTCTGGGTATTGCCGGACTTCTGTTCGGCCACTTCACGTACACGGAAACCAAGCCCGTCGTTAAAGCGGGCCCGCTGCAGATCAATTCGCAGGAAGATCATTCGATTTCGATTCCAACCATCGGCAGCATCGTGTTGCTGGTGGCGGGCGCGGGTCTTGTAATCGCGGGGCGGAGGACGGCGTGACCGCGGCGCCGCAAATGCTCCGGGCCTCTCAATCGACCCCGGCTACAACGCCGTCAGCCGAACTGTCATGGTTTGCGCGCGCCGCGAATTCCGTCGCGCACGCAGCGGGACGTCCCGCAGCGTTTCTGCTTTGCGTCTTGATCGTCGTTGCATGGGCAGTGTGCGGTCCGGTGTTCCGCTACTCCGATACATGGCAGCTCGTCATCAATACCGGCACGACCATCATCACCTTCCTGATGGTGTTCCTAATCCAGAACACGCAGAACCGCGATGGCGCGGCGCTGCAAGCCAAGCTCGACGAATTGATCCGCGTGACGAAAGAAGCGCGCAACGATCTCGTCGGCATCGAAAATAAGCCGGAAGAAGTGCTTGAAGAGGTGCGTGCCACTGGTGACGAGGATGTGCACCAAGGCGTGCAGGACTGACGGCAATCCCCGAGCGTGATAATCATATGGATATCACGCTGTTGGTTGGGGGATTCAATGCTTCATTTCCGTTTGGCGCTCGCAGCGTTATTTTCTTCCTTTATCGCGCTGACAGCTGTGCCGGCGACTGCCGCCGACAATGGCACGATCACCATATTTGCGGCGGCCTCGCTGACCGATGCACTGAAAGAAGTCGGCAAGGCGTATGAAGCCAAGACCGGTCAGCATGTGGTATTCTCGTTCGCAGCATCGTCGGTGCTTGCCCGGCAAATCGAATCTTCGGCGGGCGCCGACATGTTCCTGTCCGCCGATCTGGATTGGATGGACTATCTCGACAATCGCAGTCTCATCGTCCACGCGACGCGCCATAACCTGCTCGGCAATCATCTTGTCCTGATCGCACCCAGCGATCTGAACGTCGCGCTCAAGATCGCACCGCATTTCGATATTGTGGGCGCTCTTGGCGGCAGCCGTCTGGCTATCGCCGACCCTGATTCCGTTCCAGCCGGGAAATACGGCCGGCAAGCGCTGACGTCGCTCGGCGTGTGGAACGGCGTGGTCGATCACATGGCGATTGCCGAGAACGTGCGTGCCGCTTTGGCATACGTCGCGCGCGGAGAGACGACACTGGGCATCGTTTATGAGACCGACGCGAAGATCGAACCCAAGGTCCATATCGTGGGCGTGTTTCCGGACAACTCTCATGCGCCAATCCTCTATCCTGTTGCGCTGACGAAAGATGCGAAGTCCGGTGCAGCCGCCTTCGAGCAGTTTCTCTCCAGCGATACTGCGATTGCGATCTACAAGAAGGACGGCTTCGCCGTTCTTCCGAATTAATTGAAATAGCATCCGGGGGATTCACATGCGTATCAAAATGTTGCTTTGCGCATCCGCGGCGCTCGCCGCGTTGTGCGCGCCGGCCTTTGCAGACGACGCTGCGATCGAGAAGCGGCTCGATGCAATGGAAAAGAAGATCGAACAGCAAGCGGATGAAATCCGCACGCTGAAATCAATGCTGCACAAGAAGGGCGTGAAAGTCGAAGCGGCCGAACCGTCCAGGCCGCAACCAGAAAATCTGGAGGCCAAAGTCGACCGGCAGCACGATCAGATCGTGGCGCTTTCGCAGAACTTCGAAACGCTTCAGGATGAGACACGAATCGAAAAGCAGGATGCGCCGTCCTGGTCGCTCGCGAATGGCCGGCCCACCATCTCATCGCGCGACGGTCGCTTCTCACTGTCGATACGCGCCCTCGGCCAGTTCGACGCTGCGTATTATATGCAGTCATCCGCTGCGGCCTCGCTTCCGGCCGCAAACGGACCTGATCTTTCAAGCGGTACAAACTTTCGTCGCGCGCAACTGGGTATTCAGGGAAAGCTGTTCGGCGACTGGTCCTATCTGTTCAACACCGAATTTGGCGGATCGAGCGGCACCGAAACGGGCGGCCGCGTGCAATCGCTCTATATCCAATATGACGGGTTGGCCCCCTTCGCATTTCGCGTGGGCGCTTACCCGCCGGCGGCAGGCCTCGAAGACAACACGTCTTCTGCCGACACGATCTTTCTGGAACGTGCCGCGCCATCGGACATCGTGCGCAACGCGGTCGGCGGCGATGGACGCGACGCAGCGAGCATTCTTTATGTCACCGACACACTCTATGGGTCGCTGTCCTACACCGGCGGCAAAGTCGGAGACGCTGCGGTGTTCGACGAGCAGGAATCGGTACTCGCGAGGCTGACGGCATCGATTTATTCCGATTCCGATTCGCGTTTCGTCCTCAGCGGGACGGCAGCGGATATGTTCCGCGGACCTGATGGCGCGGCGGGGCCAAACTCCACGCGCGCGTTGACATTGGCTGTTGCGCCGGAGCTCACGGTGGATTCGCAAGGCAG
>DASZML010000141.1:0-4646 GCA_035551875.1 Rhizomicrobium sp. | reverse complement strand
AATTATCGCGCCGGTTCGATGGTGCTGGTGGCATCCGGCGCCGTCGATCACAAGCAGATCGTCGCGATGGCAGAGGAGAAGTTCGCATCGCTGCCGACCGGCACCGGCAGCACGCCGCTGACCGCGCGGTATCACGGCGGCGACAAACGTGCGGGCGACGATCTCGAACAGGTTCACGTCACTTATGCATTCCCTGGAGTGTCGAACACCGATCCGGATTTCTATGTCGCGCAGGCCTATGTGACGGCGCTGGGCGGCGGAATGTCGTCGCGGCTGTTCCAGGAAGTGCGCGAGAAGCGCGGGCTTTGCTATTCGGTCTATTCCTTCGCGCAATCGGCGGCGGATAGCGGCCTGATTGGAATCTATGCCGGTACGGGCGAGAAGGAAGCGGAAGAAATCTCTGCCGTGATCGCGGGCGAGATGGCGGCGCTGGCGATGACAGCGAGCGAGCAGGAAGTCGCGCGTGCCAAGGCACAGCTCAAATCCGGATTGCTGATGGGGCTTGAGCGTCCGAGTTCGCGCGCTGAGATGATCGCGTCACACATGTTCACCTATGGCCGGGTTATTCCCGTCGCCGAATTGAGCGCGAAGTTGGACGCCATCGATGCCGCAGCGGTGCGCCGTTTCGGCGAACGCATCATGGCGAGCGATTATCCGTCGACGGCGGCGCTCGGTCCGATCGACAAGCTCGAAAGTCATGCGCGGTTCGCGCAGAGATATGGCGCGGCGCGCGCGGCGGCCGAATGAACAACAGTCCTATGGCCTTCATGCGGGGACTGACGTTCCCGGGTGGCCAGCAGCCGGTGATCCGAGGCAAGCGCATCTATCTGCGCTATCCGCGTGTGACCGATTATCTGCAATGGGCAAAGTTGCGCGGCGAGAGCAGGGCATTTCTCGAGCCGTGGGAGCCGGTATGGGCGCGCGATGAACTCACCCGCGGTGCGTTTCGCCGACGGTTGAAGCGCTATCTGAAAGAGTCGCAGAACGACTCCGCATATGCGTTCTTCGTGTTTCGAGCTGAAGACGATGCACTGCTCGGCGGCTGCACGTTGTCGAATGTCCGCCGCGGTGTCACGCAGTGCTGCGCGCTCGGTTACTGGATCGGCGAGCAGTTCGCGCGGCAGGGCTACATGATAGAAGCGGTGCGCGCGCTTGTCCCCTTCATATTCTCGACACTGGGGCTGCATCGAATCGAAGCGGCGACCTTGCCCTCCAATGGGCCTTCGAAGAGCTTGCTTTCGCGATGCGGCTTCCGCGAGGAAGGGCTCGCGAAAGCCTATATCCAAATCAACGGCGAATGGCAGGATCATGTCCTGTTCGCTTTGCTGGAAGACGAAGCGCGGCTAGCGTGACAGCGTTGCTGATTCGGCGGATCGCTGTGCTGCGTTGGTTTTTTCGGGGCTGTTTGGCGTTGATGTTGGCAAGCGTTGCGCTCTGTGCAGCGCAGGCTGCCGACAAAGCCGCCGTGGATTTCGCAAGCAGCCAAGTCCGCCTCGACCTGCAAAATTCGCTGAAGCCTTATCGCGCGCCAACCGGTCCCGAGAAAGATGGTTCCTCGTGGTTCATGACAACCGTGGCGAACAATGCCGAGCACATGATCTCGCGTGTGCTGGTTGCCTCGCAGCCGCCGGACTCGAGTATTCGGCTTTTCCCGCGCCGTGGCCGCGCTACGATCATGCAGGTCGCAAGCTCGGATGCGGGTCTACTGGTGGAAAGCACGCGAGCTTTCGGGCGCCACGCATTTCTCGTTACCATCCCGCCGGCGACATCCGCGACCCTCGCTGTTCGAGTCATCAACACGGACGCGCAGCCGTCGCTGGTGGCGTGGACCGTGCCGGCGCTTGTGTCGCATGACAAACAGATCGCGATCTTCCTCGCGGCTGTTGCAGGACTAATCGCGGCTTCCATCGTCATCACGCTCGGCGTTGCGGTGATGACGGAGCATCTGGCGTCGCGTTGGGGCGCGATCGTTCTGGCGGTTCTCTTCGTCAGTCAGCTGAGCGCCATGGGTATGTTTGAAGGCGGCTGGTTCACAGCGGCTGGAGGCCCCGATGGGTTTTCGGTCGCGATAGCTGGTCTAGCGCTGGTCGCGGGCACGCGATTGATGGATGTCATTGTTCCCATCGGTGACGAATGGCCGTGGGCACCGAAGTATCTCCTATGGGGACAGCGTGTCGGACTAGCGATCTGCTTTCTGACATTCGTCGGCTTTCCGGGCGCGATGTTGCTTACGCAAGTGTTGGTTCTCGTCGGAAGCGCGGCGGTTACGGGTTATCTCGTGCATCGCGGTGTGACTGGCGCGCAGGCCGCGCGTGTTGTTGCCCCGAGTGCAGCGATCTTCTCGCTGGTGGCCTTGGCCGCGGCGGTCGTCGCTTTGGGCGGCTTCCATGACAATCCTGCTGCGCCCGAAATCATCGGCGGCTTCGCGGCGGCAGGCGCCGTGTTGCTGGCTTTGGCGATATCAGCGGGCGAGGGGATAGCGATTCTGTCTGGTCCCGCAGCACGCAAAGCGCCGTCGATGGTACCGCTGGTTTACAAGCCCGTTGCGTCGAAGGTCGGCAAACAGACACCACGGTCTCCCGAAACCAATTCCGCGGTCGAAGCGATCGGCGCGTCGCATCAAGGCGTATTCGATCTGGATTTCCGCGATAGCAGCGTTCGGCTATCGGCCGAGGCGGCCGCACTTATCGGCTCTGCCAATGGTGCGAAGAAGTTCGAACATGAAGCGTGGATCGCGAGAGTCCATACCGACGACCGCGAGACCTATCGCAGCGCGATTGCAAACTTTCAAAGTCAAGCCGGTCTGGCGTTCCGAATCGAATTTCGCGTGCGCAGTGAGAGCGGGCGATATCCCTGGTTCGAGTTGCGCGCGACCATGATGGGTGAACGTACCCGCGTTGTGCGATGCCTTGGCTTGCTCGCCGACATCACGACCCGCAAAGAAAGTGAAACGGCAGCGACAGACCGCGCACTCCGCGATCCGCTGACACATCTAGGCAATCGCGTGGCGCTGATGGAGGCACTCGAGCAGTTTGGTGATCGGCTCAGTGGTATAGGTTTCGTGCTGCTGGATGTCGATCGCTTCAAATCCATCCATGCGAGTTTGGGCGATGTCGGCGGCGACGCAATTTTGAGTGAAACCGCGAAACGCCTGCTCGGGCGTTTCGGCGAACCCAATGTATTTCGCGTCGGTGGCGACGCGTTTGCGGTTTTGACGGAAGGTCAAACTGATCCGCTCGAAACCGGCACTGCTGCCATTAATTTGTGCCGCAAGCCGTTTCATGTTGGTGCACGGGATATTTTTGTGACGGCGAGCGCTGGCGCCGTTCGCGGCGCAGATGCATTCGATCCGCTGGAGCTTCTCAAGAACGCGGAGTTGGCGTTGTTGCAGGCCAAGCGACAAGGCGGCGCATGCGCAAAGAGGTACACAAACGAGCTAGCAGAGTTCGCACCGGCTGACGCTGTGGTGCTTGAAGCGAGCTTACGGCGCGCGCTCGATGACGGCCAGTTCGAACTCTACTATCAGCCGGTCGTGCGGTTGATTGATGGCAGCATCGCCGGCTTCGAAGCTTTGCTGCGCTGGAATCATCCGACCAAGGGCGTCCTGTTGCCGTCTGAATTTGTGAGCCATGCCGAGGAAACCGGATTGATTGTCTCTATCGGTCGCTACGCGCTCGAACGGGCCGGCCACGACGTCGCTGATTGGCAGCGTTATTTCCCGATCGACCCGCCCCTGTTTGTCAGCGTCAATGTCTCGCGCCGGCAATTTAACGATGCAGGTTTCGAGTCTTCTATCGAAAGCATTCTCAACAGTAACGCGATACTCCCGGGCACGTTCAATTTAGAGGTGACCGAGTCCGCCGTATCTACTGCGGACGATGCCATTGCGATATTGGATCGTCTGCGGGCGTTGCATGTCGGTCTCGCCATCGACGATTTTGGCACCGGCCTTTCGACGCTCGGCCAGCTGAAGGACATTCCGTTCGATACGATCAAGCTCGACAAAAGTTTTCTCAACGGAGCCTCCGAAAGAGACGACGGAACGGTGATTGTAAATTCCATCGTGTCTATGGCGCGTGAATTAAAGCGCAGCGTCGTCATAGAGGGCATCGAAACCGAAGAAGATGCGCTGCGCCTGCGCGATATCGGCTGCGAATTTGCGCAAGGTTTCTTCTTCAGTCCGCCACTACCTTCCGCGGAGGCGTTGAAATTCATCGCTATGCACTTCCGGCACGACGAAGATCAGGCGCGTCCGGCTTGAGAGGACAGAAGCGTGATGTCGATGCCAAGGCGAAGAAGGGCGTTACGCCATTTGCCGTCGAGATTGGTGTCGAAAACAATTGTGCCATCGGCATCGCAGTGCACCCAGCCATTTAGTCGAATCTCGCTTTCGATCTGTCCGGGACCCCACCCGGCATAACCCAACGCGAAAAGCGCTTTGGCAGGTCCAGCTCCGCCTGCAAGTTCGCGCAAAATGTCCATCGTCCCTGTAAGCGAGACGTCCGTCAGAACAGAGAGAGTGGCGTCTTCGGCTTTGTAATCCGGACTATGCAAGACGAACCCGCGACTGTTCTCGACAGGTCCGCCAAATAGCACGGGCATGTCTGGCGTTTTATCGTTGAGATTGAGGTCCAACCGCTCGACCA
>DASZML010000140.1:0-9419 GCA_035551875.1 Rhizomicrobium sp. | reverse complement strand
TCCATGTGAAGAGCCCGCGGATGGGGTGTTCGCGAGGGCGCGGACTATAGGGGCGCTCCCATGCTCCGGCAACGCTGACTTGAAGTAATTTTTGACGCGCATTTGAAGGTGCTGCAGATCGTCAAAATGAGGTCGTCCTCGTTCGAAACGGCTCATAAAATAATTTTCCGCGAGCAACAAAATTGCAAAGCGCACAAGCGCCGCGCGACAGAATTCGAGATCGCTTTGCAAGATCAGAGTGTTAGGCTATTTCGCCTAACGCCAAAAAATTCTTCCTATCTCGATTGACACCGTGACGGTCTACCCGTACATTTGTCTCATCTCTGAAATTGCGTCCGAAGAAAACGTCAGCGGCCTGCCGCTGCGCGGAGACGGGCTTTTGATTGTTGTAACTCGGCAAGCAATATCTCCAGACGCACGCGCGTCTCTTCATCCAGCGCGGATTCGATCTCGGCAATCGGCTCTTCGGAATGAACGCGCGCAAGCGTCGCCATAACTGCCCGGGCGTGCGTTGCTTCTTCTTTCCAAACTTCAGGAGCACTTTCAGGAAGGATCGGCACGGAACGCGTGAAGCGCGCTTCGCCACGGCCGATTTCGCAGACCTGGCGGAGGCCACGTTCTCGCAGAACTTTCTGCACGCCTTTGATCGTCAACCCATCGGAGTAGAGCAATGCACGAATACCGCGCAGCAGATCGACATCTTCGGGACGATAGTAGCGGCGGCCACCGGCGCGTTTCACGGGCTTCACTTGCGCGAAACGCGTTTCCCAGAAGCGCAGCACATGCTGCGGCACGTCGAGTTCGACGGCGACTTCGCTGATCGTGCGGAAGGCTTCGGCGGATTTGGTGCGCGGCGCGGCGATGCCAGCCGGGATCGCGCTCATTCCTCAGCCTCGAACACCGGCGTTTGCCCGTTGATCACGGCTTTGAGGACATGGCTTGGACGGAAGACAAGAACGCGTCGCGGTGCGATCGGCACCTCATCGCCAGTTTTCGGATTGCGCCCCATGCGTTGCGATTTCTGGCGCACAGCGAAAGTGCCGAAGGAGGAAAGCTTCACGGTTTCGCCTTTGGCGAGCGCGGAGCAGATCTCCTCCAACATGTCCTCGACCATCTGCGCGGACTCGTTGCGCGACAGGCCCACGGCCTGGAAGACTGCCTCGGTAAGATCGGCGCGGGTGAGCGTGTCGGTGGTCATATCGTCGACTCTCTGCTGCAATTGCCGAAAGGCTATGCGGGGCCAGATTTGCCGTCAACGTCAAAGGGATAGGTGTGGACCTTTAAGTAACAGCTTACCAACGGGCCAGTCCGGCGCCCCAAGTCAGGCCACCGCCCATGGCTTCCATGAGCACCAGGTCCCCGCGCTTGATCCGACCGTCCGCCACGGCCACGGCCAGCGCCAGAGGCACCGACGCCGCGGACGTATTGCCGTGCTCGGCAATCGTCGAGATGAAGCGCTCCGCCGGCAGGTGCAGCCTACGCGCGGTGCCGTCCAAGATACGCTGGTTGGCCTGATGCGGCACGAACCAGTCGATGTCGGCAACATCAACGCCGGCCTCTTTGGCCGATGCGAGGATCGAGTCCGCGATGTTGATCACCGCGTGCTTGAACACTTCCTTGCCCTGCATGCGCAAGAAGCCAGTGGTGCCCGTCGTTGAGGGCCCGCCGTCGACATAAAGAAGATCATGCAGACGGCCATCAGAATAAAGCTTGGTGTTGAGCACACCGCGATCTGACGGGGTTCCGTTGCCCTCGCCTGCGCGAAGAACGATGGCACCAGCACCGTCTCCGAACAGCACACAGGTCGTGCGATCGGTCCAATCCATAAGGCGCGACATCGTCTCGGCGCCGATGAGTAGAACCGTCTTGGCCTGACCGGCCTTGATGAAATTGTCCGCGACCGCAAGGCCATACACAAAACCGGAGCATACCGCTTGAACATCGAACCCAGCACCGCGCGTCATGCCGAGGCGCGCCTGAATCTTCGTCGCGACGGACGGGAATGTCTCGTCCGGCGTTGTTGTCGCGACAACGATCAGATCCAGTTCATCGACACCAACTTTCGCATCGGCCAACGCAGCTTGTGCGGCACGAAACGCCAGATCGGATGTCGTTTCGCCTTCGACGGCGATGTGCCGGCGCTCGATGCCGGTGCGCGCGCGAATCCATTCGTCGCTGGTATCGACCTTTTTGGCGACATCGGCATTGGTCAGAATGTTCTTCGGCAAATACGCGCCGCACCCGACAATTTGAGAACGAATGACAGTCACGAGGCCGCGATTGCCTCTGGAGCCGCCGGCTTCATGTGGGCCCGGTCGGCGATAATTTTCGAAATCACGTCTGCTTTTGCCATATCGATCGCCATATCCAATGCGCTGGCAAAGCCTAGCGCGTCGGTCCCGCCATGGCTCTTCACGACAACGCCATTGAGGCCCAGAAAGATGCCGCCATTCAGAGCGCGCGGATCAAGGCGGCGGCGCAGGGTGTTGAGCGCACCGCTGGCGAACACCGCGCCCAGACGGCCGAATGCCGATCGCGTCAATGCGCTGCGAAGAAAGTGCGTGACAAGCTTGGCCGTTCCTTCCGCCGTCTTGAGGGCAACGTTGCCGGTAAAGCCGTCGGTGACAATTACATCTACTGTACCTTCCGCGATATCGTCGCCTTCGACGAAACCGCGGAATTCCATCGGCAGCGTGGCTTCGCGTAGGATCGCAGCAGCGCCTTTGACAGCATCATTGCCTTTCAAATCCTCCGTGCCGACGTTGAGGATGCCGACCGTTGGACGATCGAGGCCGAGAACAGCGCGCGCGAATGCTTCGCCCATCACAGCGAAATCGACGAGCTGGTCGACATCCGTACCGACATTGGCGCCGACATCGAGAACCACACTTTGTCCGCGTTTTGTCGGCCAGAGCGCAGCAATCGCAGGCCGCTCGATATTCTCGATGACGCGAAGCTGCAGCATCGACATCGCCATCAACGCGCCGGTGTTTCCGGCGGAGACGATGACATCGGCCTCTTTCTTGTCGACGGACTCGATTGCGCGCCACATGCTCGTGTTGCGGCCGCGGCGCATGATCTGGCTCGGCTTATCTTCCATCTTCACGCGCTCCGGCGCGTGGCGGATTTCTACTTTGTCGAGCAGCTTTTCGCGCTTGGCAAAAAGCGGTTTCAATTCCGCTTCATCGCCATGCACAAGGAACTTCACGTTGGGATGGCGAACGACCGCACGGCCAATAGCGGCCACGACAACGCTGGGACCGGCATCGCCGCCCATTGCGTCTACGGAAACCGTTAGCGTTGTGGCCACTATCGCCTCGTTACCGTTTCAGAAGGCATGCCGCCTTCCCGGCAAACCGATCAGCTCTTGGCCTTCGCGACTTCGCGTTCGCGGTAATGGCCGCACTTTGCGCAGACGTGATGCGGACGGCGTGGTTCGCCACAGTTCGGGCACTCATTGTGCGCGGGCGTGGCAAGGGCGTGATGCGACCGGCGCATGTTCCGCTTCGACGGCGACGTTTTTCTCTTTGGGACCGCCATGGCGGAAAAGCTCCTTCAAAACCTTGATGCCAAATCGCCCGTCCGGGGCGCCTTTGCAGGGCGCACATTGCCATCTCCAGGGGGCGGGCAAAATGAGCGGCGGAATAAATAGGAAACCGGCAAGGGATTCAAGGGACTGGAGACGCCATATTTGGTGTCTCCTAGCGCTGTTCTTTCAACGTCTTGAGGACCGCAAAGGGGCTGACTGTCTTGGGGTCAGCAGGGTCGGGTTCGGCGAATTCCTCCCCTGGCGCGCGAGGATATGGGTCGAGCGCCAGCGAAAGTTCCTCCAAGATGGGGGCCATGAGGTCGTAGTGCGGGCCGTCGATTTCCTCCGGCGATTCGTCGTCTCCAGCAGCCAGCGTGAGTTCTTCGCCTTTGTCCCCGGTGGGGCGCCTGCGATCCGTCAGGTGCAATTCGCGCGAAAAACTGGCTTCGATGTGTGCATCTACTGGTTCCAGCGACACAACGGACTTTTGAACCAGGTCGCAAACGAAATCGGCCACATAAGAAAATCGGTTCGGCGACTTTGGCTCAACAGAAACTCGCGCCTTGAGCGCGCGAACGCTATCGGCACCGAGCCAAGGGGCGATCCGCTCGCGCGCTGGCGCATCGGCTTCAATATCGACTTCGATACCGGCATCCGACAACCGGCGCAGATCGTAGAAATGCTCTAGCGGCGCGGGTGTGGTCATGGCGCGTGGGTATTCGGCAATGGTCCAAAATCAATCTCAGTGGAAAGATTCTGCTGTGAAAGGAATTTACGGGCGCCGGAAAGATAGTTCGCAATGACTGCGGCATCGCTGTTTCGCATTAAATCGCCGCGATAAACATTGCGCAGCACCGCTTCTGCGAGATTGCCTGACGAGTACGCGTTCAACCGTCCGTAAAATGCGTCGGCAATTTTCTTCACACGATGCCCTGCGCCCATATCGCCAACGCCAAGCTCGCGGACGCCTTCGTCGAAGCCGGTGAAAATCGTATCGACCAAAGTTTGCGCCAATTCCCGCTGACCCAAATCATTGAGCCACGTTAAAACCAACCATGCGTGAGCCACCACCATGTCGAAACGGCCATCGACCGTGTCGGCCACGCCGAGATCGCGGAAAAAGACAGGCGCACGGGCACGCTGAACGAGCGCAGTGTTCAGTGCCTGGGCCCTCGCCTTCGACCGTCCAAAACCTATCATTTCCTTCAGCATAAACCTTCCTGCTCGGCAGCGGCTTGAAACAAATCTCCGCCAACGGTAGCACATCGCCCCGAGGGGCCAGGGATTGGCAAGGATGTCGCGCATGAGAATACACACGGCTTTGGCTGCAATCGTATTGGTCGCGGGCTGCACGCCTGTGATCAGCCAGCGCGGTTATCTGGCGGACCCCGTCACAGAAGCTTCGATCAAAACCGGAACCGATACGAAAACGACAATTCAGGATCGCCTGGGAGATCCATCAACGACGGCTACCTTTGGCGACGACTATTGGTACTACATCACGAGTACCGAGCGTCAGGTCGCGTTCTTCGATCCCAGAACGACAGGCCGGAAGATCTTGGCGGTTCACTTCGATAAAGACGGAAAGGTTGTTGATCTCAAGCATTATGGGCTTCGAGACGGTCACCTCGTAGCGTTCGAGGATCGCGTCACGCCGGCGAAAGGGCGTGAAATTACATTTCTTCAACAGCTGTTGAACGCGACGCCTGGTGTACCGATCGGTGTTCCTGGTGGCGGCTCGGCCGGCGGGGGCCCGGGGCAATAGCAAACAATTTTCGAAAAAAAAACAAAAGCGCGCGAGTTACCTCGCGCGCTTTTTTTGGGAACTTCCGATTATTGGAACAGATGCGCCAACGTCGCGAGCAATAGGAGCGCGACGATGTTGGTGATCTTGATCATCGGATTGACTGCCGGACCGGCAGTGTCCTTGTAAGGATCGCCAACGGTATCGCCCGTGACCGCCGCTTTGTGAGCGTCAGAGCCTTTGCCGCCGAAATGGCCGTCTTCGATGTACTTCTTGGCATTATCCCAAGCGCCGCCGCCTGATGTCATTGAAATCGCGACAAACAGTCCGGTCACGATGACGCCCAGAAGCATCGCGCCTAGAGCTGAGAATGCCTCTGCCTTGCCCGCGATCCAGTTCACGATTAGGAACAGCACGATCGGTGAAAGCACTGGTAGCAATGACGGCACAATCATTTCACCGATAGCTGCCTTCGTCAGCATGTCCACCGCGCGGCCATAGTTCGGCTTTTGCGTGCCCTGCATGATGCCGGGCATTTCACGGAACTGCCTGCGCACTTCCTCGACCACTGCCTGCGCCGCACGACCGACGGCCGTCATGGTGATGCCGCCGAACAGATAAGGCAGCAATCCGCCGATGAAGAGACCGACAACCACCCACGGATTGGTGAGCGAGAAGTTCGGAACCGGCATGTTGGCGAAGTAATGATAGATGTTCGCGTGCGAAACGAAGTAACGCAGGTCTTCGGTGTACGCCGCGAAGAGTACAAGAGCGCCGAGACCGGCAGAACCGATCGCGTAGCCCTTGGTCACTGCCTTCGTGGTGTTGCCGACCGCATCGAGAGCATCCGTCGTTTTGCGAACGTCGCCTTCGAGACCCGCCATTTCGGCAATACCGCCCGCGTTATCGGTGACCGGACCGAAGGCGTCGAGCGCAACAACCATGCCCGCCAGCGACAGCATCGTCGAAACCGCGATCGCGATACCAAAAAGGCCCGCAAGCCAGTTCGCAACAACGATGCCGACGCAGATCGTGAGCGCCGGAAGGGCTGTCGATTCCATCGACACCGCGAGGCCTTGAATCACGTTCGTGCCGTGACCCGTAACCGACGATTGCGCGATAGACTTCACCGGACGAAAACCGGTGCCCGTGTAGTACTCCGTGATCCAAACAATAGCCCCAGTCACTGCAAGGCCGACGGCGCCGCAGAAGAACAGAGTCTCGCCGTTGATGAGATGGCCGTTGGCCTGACCGAGGACTGTGCTGATTCCCACGATCCAATTCGTCAGCGGCCACAAGCCGGCGAGCGAAATGAGGCCAGTGGCGACAACACCCTTGTAGAGAGCGCCCATGATGGAGCCGTTGCGGCCAAGCGTAACAAACATCGTTCCGATAATGGACGTGATGATGCACATACCCGCGATCGTGAGCGGATAGAGCATGAGTGCCGATCTGAGTTCGCCGACGAAGTAAATGGAGGCCAGAACCATAGTCGCGACGGTGGTAACTGCATAAGTTTCAAAAAGGTCCGCAGCCATACCAGCGCAGTCACCGACGTTGTCACCAACGTTGTCGGCGATCGTTGCGGGGTTGCGCGGGTCATCTTCCGGAATTCCTGCCTCGACCTTGCCGACCATGTCGCCACCGACGTCCGCACCCTTGGTGAAGATGCCGCCACCAAGACGCGCGAAGATTGAGATCAGCGAAGCACCAAAACCAAGCGCGACAAGCGCGTTGGTGATCATGCGGCCCTGCATCTCGTCGTTGATGTCGAGATGTAGACCGTTCGTCAGCACCGCGTAGTAACCCGCTACGGCGAGAAGACCGAGACCGACAACCAGAAGGCCCGTCACCGCGCCCGAGCGAAACGCAACCGAAAGACCGGCGGCTAGACCACTGCGCGAAGCTTCAGCCGTGCGCACGTTCGCGCGTACCGACACGTTCATGCCGATGTAACCAGCAGCGCCCGAGAACACGGCGCCGATCAGATAGCCGACGGCGACTTGCCAGCCGAACACGAGAAAGGCTGCTACGAAGATGATCGCGCCAACGACGGCAATTGTTGTGTATTGGCGATTGAGATAGGCAGCAGCGCCTTCCTGAATAGCAGCTGCGATTTCCTGCATGCGCGCGTTGCCGGCGCTCTGGCTCAAGACTGAGCGGATTGTCCACGCGCCGTAGAGCAGCGCCAAGACGCCGCACACGAGGACAAGAATAAGCGGTAAGCCCATAGGTGTTTTCCTCAAGAAGATTTGGACGAGACCGGCACTAACGAGCCGTTCCCCATGGCCGGCCGGAACAGACCACCGCTTCAAGGGCGGCGGAACATGCCAAAACGCTTTCGGCGAAGCAATAATCCAATAGGCAATTTTTTGGGCGAAAACCGCATCTAGTGAGGAGGTGTGGGGGTTGCCGCGGCACCCGGACGCAAGAGCGTTACCTGAACCTGGACGATCTCGATGCCTGCAACTTTGCCGGACCCCATAACTTTTTTGACGTCGGCAAAGAGGCGTTGTTTGAGTACGGCCGAATCAATCGTCGGCGGATTGTCTCCGCGCCCAATCTGGAGGCTGTTCACATCTCGAACGAAAGCATCCTGGATGAAGGGGATTTTGTCGCGAACATCGATGGCTGTGGCTTGTGAAGAGGAAATGATTTTCGAGGAGACATACGCGTACGCAACCAACGTATCGCCAATCGTCAACGGTGCTATGAGATAGGGCATCTCGACGCTGGTTCCCGGTTCGGGTTGGCTCGGTTTAGGCGCAGCCGCAAAGGCGGGAGCGGCCAGAACGCTTGTAGCTAGCAATCCGGCGAGGAGACGGCGCGTCATCGAAAAGGACTCATGAGCGGCTGCGTATCGTAGTCGATTTAGAAATGCTTGTAGCCCTTATGAAGAATGGCGATTTCGGATCCGTCATCGCCAACCAGCGACACACCTTCGCCAACTTCCACCCGCCCTATTTCGTTGACTGGGGTTCGCGTTTCTTCGGCAAGTTTTTGAATGACAGCACGTTTGTCGGCGGGAGCTGCGAACGCGATCTCGTAGTCGTCACCGCCGGTTGCGGCGGCAATAATTTCGGACTCGCTAGCCCCTGAAGTCCGCCGCCGATGATCGGATAGCGGTATCATCGAGATGCCAACAGTCATGCGAACGCGCGAAGCATCGGCGATGTGTTCAACGTCGGCTACTAAACCGTCAGACACGTCTAAAGCGGCCGTTGCGACGCCGCGAATCTTCTGACCGAAGGCAACGCGCGGCTCAGGCAAGCGATAACGTCGGATCAAAGCCCTTTCGGTGGCTGTGTACGACGCCTTGGTTTGATCCCTCAAGAGGGAGAGCCCTTTGGCAGCATCGCCGATAGTTCCGGTAACGAAGACGATGTCACCCGGTTTTGCGCCGCTGCGCTTCGTCATTGACCCACTCGGCAACATGCCAAACGCGGTGATCGAAATGGTAACGGACCCGTTTGTCGCTGTTGTATCTCCTCCAAACAAAGCGACGCCGAATTCGCGTTGATCTTCCGCCAATCCCTCTGCGAATGATGAGATCCAGTCTGCTGCAATGTCGTGTGGTAGAGCCAGAGAAAGAAGATAGCCTTCCGGTTTCGCGCCCTTAGCGGCCAAATCGGACAAATTCACGCGCAGAGATTTGCGGGCGATGAGCTCGGGCGGATCGCCCGGGAAAAAATGTATTCCTGCACTTAAAAGATCGGTCGTTACAACAAGCTCTTGGCCGGGTTCAAGAGCGATGGTTGCTGCATCATCTTTCAGACCAAATGCGCCGGGAGCGCCGGCCGCGAGCGGAGCGAAATATTTGGCGATAAGATCGAATTCGCCGAGCTTAGAACGGGAGTTCGTCATCGGGCGGCATCTCGCCGAATTCGACGGCGCGTTTACGGCGCGCGAGTTTATCCAATGCCGCGTTCACGAATGACGGCTCATCACCTTGGAAAAAGGCGTGCGCGACATCGACATATTCGTCGATGACAACTTTTGCCGGTACGTCGCGCCGCTCGATCAACTCGAAGGCGGATGCGCGCAAAATCGCGCGCAGGATGGAATCGATGCGTTCCAGCTTCCAGTTCGCCGAAAGGCATTTGGCGATAGAACGATCAATCTCGACTTGTAACCGGGGAACGCCAT